>CANRJL010000018.1 GCA_947630935.1 uncultured Bacilli bacterium
GTGAATATTTAGATATTCATGGTGGAGGAGTTGATAATATTTTTCCCCATCATACTAATGAAATTGCCCAAAGTGAAGCTTATTTAGGTCATAAATGGTGTAATTATTGGTTTCATAATGAACACTTAATGGATGAGTCTGGCAAAATGAGTAAAAGTAAAGGAGCCACTTTAACAGTATCTTTATTAAAAGACCAAGGTTATTCCCCTTTAGCTTACCGGTTTATGTGTTTGAATAGCCATTATCGTAAGCAAATTGTTTTTAGCTATGATAATTTAGATAATGCTACAAATGCTTACAATAAATTAAAAAAGAAAGTTCAAAATTTACAAGAAGCTGGCGAGTTTGATAATAACCTATTTATTGCCTGGGATAATAAATTTAAAGAATGTTTAGAAGATGATTTAAATATTCCTAATGCCCTAACTTTAGTTTATGATTTATTAAAAAGTACCGTTAATAATACTACTAAAATAAAACTTCTTCAAAGTTGGGATAAAGTTTTATCTTTAGATTTATTTCAGAAAGATGAACTAGATAAAGAGTTTGAAAAAGAAATATTAGAAGAAATTGCTAAAAGAGATGAAGCTAAAAAAGCCAAAAATTATGAGTTAGCTGATGAAATAAGAAATAAATTAATGGCCAAAGGAGTTATTTTAAAAGATAGTAGAGAAAAAACTACCTACGAAATAATCAAATAAATTTATCAAAGCTTTAAATTTAATTTAAATAGAATAATAAATAACTTTTAAGGGAATATTACTAAGGGTGAAGTATATGCCAAACATTCATAGTAATATTTCTTTTGCGTTAGTTAATATTCCAGTAATAATGAACTCTGTTATTAAAAATAATGATACTGCTTTTAATCAACTTCATAAAAAATGTCTAAATAGAGTTCGTTATTTAAAATATTGTCCTTATTGTCAAAAAAATTTAAAAGAAGCTGATATTATTAAAGGCTATGAATTTACAAAAGGAGAATATATAACTTTTGATAAAAGTGAATTAAATAAATTAAAACTAGATAATGAAAAAGAAATAGAGGTCATCTCTTTTGTTTTATTAAGTGCTATTGACCCTTGTTATTTTGAAAAAAGTTATTTGTTAGAAACTGAGCATAAATCTAAAGCTTATTATTTATTTTGTGAAGCTTTAAAGAAAACTAAACGAGTAGCCTTAGCTAAAACAATAATAGGCTCCAAATTTTATTATTGTATTTTAAGATTTACGGAGTTTGGCATTATTTTAACAACTCTTTATTTTGCAGAAGAAGTAAAATTATCAACTAAATTTACCATGAGTAAAATAAACCCTAAAGAACTAGAGCTAGCTGTCAAATTAATTGATTCCTTAAAAGGCCCATTCGAGCCGGAAAAATATCAAGATGAATATAGGGAAAGACTTCAAAAAGCTATTACTAAAAAATTAAATGGTCAAACAATTAAAATTAATAAGAAAAAGTCTTCAAAACAAGTTAATGATTTAATGAAAGCTTTAGAAAAGAGTTTGAAACTTAAGAAATGAATTTATTTAATAACCGCAATTGGACGCCCATGTTACTAAAAGAAATTAAAAAACCATTTAATAATCAAAATTATTTATATGAAATTAAGTTTGATGGCATCCGCGCGCTTATTTTTGCTAGTCCCAAAAAAGTTCGAATATATAATCGGCATGCTGTTGAAATAACTAAGCTATATCCTGAATTACAAGAAATTAAAAAACTAGTCAGTGTTGATACTATTTTTGATGGTGAACTAGTATTAATGCAAGATGGTAAACCTTCATTTCGCAATTTACAAATGCGTGCTCATTTAAAAAATCAAGCTAAAATTAATTATTTAAGTTTAAAAGAATCAGTAGTCTTTATGGCTTTTGATATTTTATATGAAGGTCATAATTTAACTACAAAGCCTTTAATTAAACGTAAAGAAATACTTTGTAAATATCAAGAATCAGATGTTTTTAAAAAAGTATTTTATCTTTTAAATGATGGTCAAAAGCTGTATCAGGAAATTCAAAAATTAGCTTTAGAAGGAATGGTTGCCAAAGAAATTAATAGTCAATATTTAATTAATACCCGAAGTGCTAATTGGCTTAAAATTAAAAATTGGCATGAAGAAAGATTTTTAGTGGGTGGTTTTATTGCAAAAGAAAACTTAGCAACTATTTCTTTAATATTAGGAGAATTTAAAAACAATAAATTACTTTATGTTGGCAAAGTAGTTTTAGCTAAAAAAAACCCTTTTTCTAAAAAAATTCAAAAAATGAAGTCTAGTAAAAATTTTTTTTCTGATTATGTTGGCCCTGGTTATTTTATTAAACCAATATATTCCTGTGTTGTCATGTACTTAGAAAGAACAAGCAATAATCATTTAAGACAACCAATATTTAAAGAATATTAAAACATTTAGCTTTCCATTCTTTACAATCTCATTATTTTTTGTTATGATATTATCGAGTAAAAAGAATAAGTGAGGTTGGTCTAAGTGCAAATACAAAAAAATTTCCAAAAACAAATTGATTTATTAATAGAAATGGCTGGAAGTGAAGCTAATTACGAAACTCTTTCAGAAGAATTGGCTGATTTAGAAAAGGAAATAACTGCTAAAAAAGAAGAAGTTAAAGATGCCAAAAAAGAAATGAAAGATGATAAATATATTAAAGATAATGACCGTATAATTGATGAAAATATTAAAATTGGGCTAGAAAATAAAATTCAAGTATATGAACATGAAAAAGATAAAATTATGAAAAATTTAACCAAAGCAAGTTTAGACGAAGAAGATACCCACCAAAGCTTAAATAATATTTTAAATCGCATAACATCTTTAAAAAAATTATTAGAAGCTTTAGAGGAAAAATTAAAACATAGTCAAAGAGAACCTTCTTTAAAAACTTTCTATGAATCAATGATTGAAAAAGCTAATAAAGATTTAGAAGAATTAGCTCTGAAAAAAGAAAGTGTTAAAAAACAATATGATAAAGTAAAAGATACATTGGCTTACTTTGGCAATAAAAGAAATGATTTAGAAGAAAAAATCAAGACTTTAAAAGCTAAATTAGAAGATACTTTAACTGCTCTTAAAACACCTAATTTTTATGTTGATGAAGTCTTAAAAAAGAAAGATGAAGAAATAGTTGATACTTTATCACAAGAATTAGAAGATTTAGAACAAGAACGTTTAAAGATTATTACTGACCCTGTCTATATTGGTCATGAAGCCATGAAATTATACTTAGAAAATGATTTGCCAGCTTCTCTTGCTGCTATTAAAGAGTTAGTAACTATTGTTAAAGCTAAACCATACATGACGGAAGATAAAAGCAAATTAAAACCGCTTTTAGAACAAGCTGAACTTAAATTAGAAGAATTTGCTAATATAATGGATAATAATACCTATTTAGGTAAAGATACTAAAATTATCGAAGAACGCAAAAGTTATATTAAAGAACAATTAGATGAAATAGCTAAGAAAGAAAAAACAATTCAAACTGAAATCGAAAAGATAGACCAAGAAACTGTTAAAATGATTTCTAATCGATTAAATGAAGTTGAAACATTGTATAATCAATTAAAAGAAGAATATGATGAATATAAAGAAATTGTTTTTGAGGAAGATGATACAGCTTCTAAAAGAAAAAAAACTACCTTACAAACAGCTTATAATCGTAAAAAAGAAGAAATGGATGCTGTCTATAAAGTATTCCAAGCCTATCAAAGTGAATTAGAAGAAGCTATCATAAAATCTAAAAAATTAGAAATTGATTTGTTAGAAAATATGCAAGCTAAAAAACAACAATTATTAAAAGAAGCTGATGAATTAAAAATTGATAAAACAGTTAAATCAAAAACTAAAGATATTTTAGCTATGGAAAAGGATAAAGCTACATTAAAACAATTATCTGATACTGTAGATGCTATTAAACATGCTCAAAAGTATTCTAAAAATGTTTTAGATATATATCAAGAAATTGAAAAATTACTAACTAAAGAAGCTTCTTTAGAAGAACAAGAAGAAACTTTAGATGCTAAAGATTTTGTCAATTTAGAAGAATTCCGTATTCCAAATAATGAAGAGGAAGATAATCAAGAACAGTTAACCGAAGAAAAAGAACCATCATCTTCTCCAGAAATTGTCAATAATAGCCCTGAAGTTACTCCATCACCAGAAGAATCTTTAATTAAAATTGACCCAGCAATTACCGAAGAACAACCTCTTCCTATTGCCGAAAAAATTCTTCAAACAGCTGATGAGAATTTAGAAGATACATTAGTCTTTCCACCTCGTCAATCTATCGAGCCTGAAATAGAAAGATATAAGGTTATTTCTGTTGAAGAATTGCCTATCAATTCGAAAAAAGGAGAAAATTTAGATACTTTAGATGCTTCCCTAGACCAACCAGTAAAAGAAGATACTATGGAAACATTAGATACTATCCCACCATTAGCTGAGCAACCTGTTTCTAATGAGCAAACCGACGAAAGCGAATATTTAAGTTTTAATGATATATTAAATGGAGATGGTTTAAATGGGGATTAAAATTAATACAATAATAACTCTTTCAAATAATAAACAATACGTTGTTTTAAGTGAAACAATGTATCAAGGAGTAAAATATTTCTTAGTAATGGGGATGGCTGATAAAGAAGTAATTTCTTCAGATGTTGCGATATTTAAAGAAGAAATGGAAGGCTTAGATACTTATGTAGTAAAAGTAACTGATTCTGCTTTAATGGCAACTTTAACAAATTTATTAAAAAATCAAATGGAGTAGAAATATCCATTTTTTTGATGTATAATATTTTCTGAAAGAGAGGTTATAATTTATGGAATTAAAAGGAAGTAAAACAGAAAGTAATTTAATGGCTGCTTTTGCAGGAGAAAGTCAAGCAAGAAATAAATATACTTACTATGCTTCAAAAGCAAGAAAAGAAGGTTATGAACAAATTGCTAGTATCTTTGAAGAAACAGCAAATAATGAAAAAGAACATGCTAAGATATGGTTCAAATTATTAAATAATGGTGATATTCCTGATACTTTAACTAATTTAAAAGATGCAGCTAATGGTGAAAATTATGAATGGACAGACATGTATAAGAGTTTTGCCGAAACTGCTCGTGAAGAAGGTTTTGATGATATTGCTGATTTATTTGCCAGTGTTGGTGAAATAGAAAAACATCATGAAGAACGTTATTTAAAATTAGTTGGTAATATTGAAAATAATTTAGTATTTGAACGTGGCGAAGAAAAAGTTTGGATATGCCGCAATTGTGGCCATATTTATGTTGGTAATAAAGCTCCTGAAGTATGCCCAGTTTGCAATCATCCTCAAAGCTATATGGAATTAAAAGCTGAAAATTATTAATTTAGAAATATTATAAATTGACATAAGTCCCAAAAAAAGGTATATTATTGGCATAAACACAGCGAAAATATAAGTAGTTATAACCATTCTTTTAAAGAGAGATAAGGATTGGTGGAACCTTATTAAAGAACTTATAATGAAAAAAGATATTGGAGTGTAGTTGGTTGTTCCATTATAACAAAAAAAGAGCATAATTTAATTATGAAAAAAGGTGGTACCGCGGACTTTAAGAGGTTGTTCGTCCTTTATTGGACGAGAGCCTCTTTTTATTTAAGAAAGGAAGTATTTTAATGAGAACTTTTAGTGAACAAGAACAAGTAAGAAGACAAAAAAAGGATGCCCTTATAGCCAATGGTTTAGACCCTTTTGGTAAGCGCTTTATAAAAGATGCCTATAGTACGGAAATAAAAGAAAAATATCAAGCACTTTCTCATGATGATTTTGCTAAAATCGATGATATTTATACAGTAGCTGGTCGAATTATGTTTATCAGAAAAATGGGTAAAGCCTCATTTTTTACCATTCAAGATAAAATGGGTAAAATTCAAATATATATTTCAATTAATGATGTTGGCGAACAAACCTATTCCTTATTTAAAACAGCTGATATTGGTGATATAGTTGGGGTAAAAGGCAAAGTCATGAAAACTGGGACTGGTGAAGTAACTTTAAAATGTCTAGAATATACCCATTTAGTAAAAGCCTTGCGCCCTTTACCTGAAAAATTTCATGGTTTAACTGATATCGAAGAACGCTACCGCCGTCGTTATGTTGACTTAATTATGAATGAAGATTCCAAAAGAATTGCTTTTGAACGTCCAAAAATAATTCAATGTATTAGAAATTTTATGGCTGACCAAGGTTTTACCGAAGTTGAAACACCTGTTTTAAGTAACTTATTAACTGGTGCTTCTGCTCGCCCATTTATTACTCATCATAACACCCAAGATATGGATATGTATCTAAGAATTGCTTTAGAAGTTCCTCTAAAAAAACTTTTAGTTGGTGGTATGGAAGCTGTTTATGAAATAGGTCGAGTATTTAGAAATGAAGGAATGGACCCTAAACATAACCCAGAATTTACTTTAATGGAAGCTTATTTAGCTTATTCTGATTTAGAAGGAATGATGGACTTAACTGAAAAAATGTTTCAAACAATTGCTCAAAAAATCTATAATAAATATATTTTCCATTGGCAAGATAAAGATATTGATTTAAGTGGTAAATGGCGAAGAATTAGTATGGTTGATGCCATAAAAGATAAAACTGGAATTGATTTTTCTGAACAAATTACATTACAACAAGCTATAGAATTAGCGGCCAAGCATGATATTCCTCTTTTAGAACATCAAAAAAGTGTTGGTCATATTATGAATTTATTCTTTGAAAAATATGTTGAAGAAACATTAATAGAACCGACATTTTTATATGGCCATCCATTAGAAATTTCCCCACTTACGAAAAAAAATGCTCAAGATTCGCGATTTGTTGACCGCTTTGAATTATTTATTGGAGGTAAAGAATTTGCTAATGCTTATACAGAATTAAATGACCCAGATGACCAATATAATCGTTTTGAAGAACAATTAAAAGAACGCGATTTAGGAAATGAAGAAGCTAACGATATTGATATGGACTTTATTGAAGCCTTAGAATATGGAATGCCTCCTGCAGGAGGAATTGGTTATGGTATTGACCGCTTATGTATGTTATTTACTGAACAAGATTCTATTCGTGATGTTATCCTATTTCCAACTATGAAAAATAAAAATGATTAAAAATTTAGTAACTTTTGCTAATTTTCACTGAATTTTCACCGAAAATAAGCAAAAGTTCTTTTTTTTCCCCTTTTGCTTGTGCTATAATTTACTTGAAGGAGGAAAAAATGAAAAAGATTTTAAAAGAACATGATTTAGCAAAACTAGTACTTGGAATGCTTTTCTTTGTAATTGTATTAAGTTGGATTATTCCTAATGGAACATTTAATAATGGCACGAATGGAGTAGAATTTACCAATGGTACAGTACAAAGAATTGGTTTAGTTCATATTTTTTATGGAATTACTTATGCTCTGCAAAACTTTTCAATTCAAATTATATTCATAATTTTTACTGGAATCTTTTATGGTGTTGTAAGTAAAACTGATGGTTATAAAAAATTAGTAGAACGAATCGCTAAATTTGGAACAAATAAAGAATTAATATTTACAACCGTTATTTCTTTACTTGTAGCTATTTTAACATCAATTCTAACAAATAGTTTTGTAATGCTTATCTTCATGCCATTCTTAGTCCATATTTTAAGAAAAATGAACTTAAGCAAAATGACTGCTTTTGCTTCTACTTTTGGAGCAATGTTAATAGGTGTTTTAGGAGCAACATATGGAACAGAAGGTGCTTTAGCATTAATTAATTATTTAGGCTACGGTGGCTCTGAAGTAACCATAGAAACCGAATTATTAATTCGCGCTGGAATTTTACTATTAGCCTTTATTCTTTATACATTCTTTAATGTTAAATATCTTAAAAAGAATTTAAATAAAAGAAAAAATGAAGAAAGAAAAGACGAAGATTTACTAGTATTAGAACCAGTCAAAAATAAAAAAGCAAAAGTATGGCCAATCATAATAGTATTTGTTTTATTATTCATCTTTGTTATTTTAGGCTTTGTTGATTGGGCTGAAAACTTTAACCTAGAAATCTTTAATGATTTTCATGAATGGTTTATGGGTCTTGCTATTGGTGATTTCCATATTTTTGAAGCTATTGCTGGTGAAACTTTAGATAATTTAGGTTTTGAACTTGCAACAGCTTTCGGTACTTGGTATTTATTCACTTATGTTGTAGTTATTGCTATAGCTAGTGTTTTAGTAGCAGTATTTAGCAAAATGAAATTTAATCAATTTCTTACAAATGTTTGGGAAGGCTTTAAAGCTGTAATAAAACCAGTTGTCTTAATGACTCTTGCTTATACAGTATTTGTTTTCATATATTGGTCTCCATTTGTTCCAACTATTATTAATTCTTTGGGAACAGCTTTTAACCCATTTATTTTAACCATTCAAGCAATCATTGGTAGTATCTTTAATACTGACCTAGGATATTTAGGATATTCATTAAGTTATTACCTTGGTTCTTTTGCTGGAAATGAAGGAAATATTGCATTCTTAATTTTCACTACAATTTATGGTTTAATAATGTTTGTTACCCCAATTAGTATGTTCTTATTATTTGGTTTATCTTATTTAGATATTCCTTATAAAAAATGGATTTCATATATTTGGAAATTTGTTGTAGCAATGTTAGTAATATTAGTCTTAATATTTGCCCTTTTAGCATATCTATAACAAGTATTAACAAAATAAAAAAAGATAAAAGTAGACAAAAAAATCAAAGTCTACTTTTTTTACTTAATTAAAAAAAATAATAACTTAAATGAATAAAATAAACATAATCTTCTCATTATTAACATAGAATAAATGAGGAGGTTTTTTATGTTTCATAATTTTGGCTATGAAGTTAGTGATTTATTAAAAACAGCTGAGCATATTCGCTTTGAGATGCGTCATCCTTATGTCGGAACAGAACATTTACTTTTAGCAATTCTAAAAAGCAATAAAAAAGAAACCGAAATATGCCGGGAATTTGGTTTAACTTATGATAACTTTTTCGAAGAATTAGAAAAAGTGGTAGGTCATGCTAGTCAAAAAAGTTCCATCGTATTATATACCCCTATGTTAAAAAGAATTTTAGAATTAGCCTTAAGTGAAGCAGTTGAACAAAATAATGGCAAGGTTAAAATTAGTCATCTTTTAATGGCTTTGATTGAAGAAGCAGACGGCGTCGCCATTCGCCTCATGAACCACTTAGATATTGATTTAGATGGCCTATATAATGCGTTAAAAGAAAATATAAATACTAGCAAAAAATCTAAAAATTTAGAGATAATGAAAATAGGAATTCATCTAACAACTAAAAATAATAAATATTCTAAGTTATACGGTCGTGATAAAGAAATAGAACAAATAATCGAAACTTTGATGCGTAAGCAAAAAAATAACCCCTTATTAATAGGCAAAGCTGGCGTTGGTAAAACGGCCATTGTCGAAGAACTTGCGCGGCAAATTGTCAATCATGAAGTACCAAGTGAGTTAGAAAATATGGAAATATATGAACTAGAAATGGGTTCTTTAGTTGCTGGAACAAAATATCGTGGTGAATTTGAAGAACGCTTAACTAAAATTATTAAAGAAGTAATTCGGGAAAAAAATATAATTCTATTTATTGATGAAGTTCATTCTATGGTCAATGCTGGTGGAGCAGAAGGAGCTATCTGTGCTTCAGATATTTTAAAACCATATCTTGCCCGTGGCGAATTAAAAGTAATTGGTTCCACAACTATGGCTGAATATCATGAAACTATTGCTAAAGATAAAGCTTTAGATAGACGTTTTGAACAAGTTTTAATCGAAGAACCTGATAATGACAATATGCAATTAATATTACAAAATATTCGCCCAATATATGAAAAGTATTATCATATAAAATTAACAACTGAAAATTTAACAGATTTACTATTCTTTGCTAATAAATACATTTTTTCGAAAAATAACCCCGATAAAACAATAGATTTATTAGATTCCGTTTGTGCTCATATTAAATGTCAAAAAAATACTAAGAAAAAAGCTAAAATAACTGAATTAGAAAATGTTTTAAAACAAAAAGAAAAATTATTAAAAGAAGGCGATTATATATCTGCTCTTAAAATAGCTAAAGAAGAGCAAAAAATAAGAAAAAAGAGTCAAACTAAAGAATTAACTATGCATAAAGAAGATATTATCGAAGTTATTGCCCAAAAAACTAATATTATTTTTGAAAACGAAAAAGATAAAATTTTCAAAAAGCTAAAAAATACTTTAGAAAGCCAAATTCTTGGTCAAAATAAAGCTATTGCAACTTTAATTGATACCATGACTAGTATTAAAGAAACAAAAGCTAGTTTTCTATTAATAGGTGGAAGTGGTGTTGGCAAAACCAAAACCGTCAAACTTGTTAGTGAAATTTTAAAAACCAATTTAATTCGTATAGATATGAGTGAATATCATTTAGAAGAAAGTGTTAATAAATTACTAGGCGCGCCAAGTGGCTACGTTGGTTATGGTAAAGAATATGTTTTTCAAAAATTAATTGACCATCCTTATTCAACAATTTTATTTGATGAAATTGAAAAAGCGCATCCTAAAGTATTAAATTTATTATTGCAAATATTAGATGAAGGATATATAACAGATAATATAGGAAATACAATAAGATTTGACCACACTAATATCTTTCTAACTAGCAATGTCGTCATGAATAACAAAATTGGTTTTTCTAATTCATTAAATAATCAACTAGATAAAGTTTTATCAAAAGAACTAGTTGGCAGGATAGATGCAATAATACCTTATGAACCTATTAATGAAGAAACTGCTAAAGAATATGTTAAAAAACATTTAAAAAATAAAAATATAGATATCCTTCAATTAATCAAACAAAGTAAAATAGAAAAATATGGTCTTCGTAATTTAGAAAATACTATAAACAGATATAATAAAAAATCAGTCAATTTTAACTGATTTTTTTCTTTTTAAAGGTTTAGGTTCTATTGCCAAAGCAATTTTAAAATAGATATTTTTAAAATAATTTTTAATCTCATTATAAGATAAAGCATATTTTTTACCAATATCAGTAGTTCTCATAGGTATTTCAAACTGATAACCTATTTTTAAATTCATTATTTCTTGTTCATAAGGACTTAAATTTGCTTGTTCATAAATTTGCTTGATTAAAACATTTGAAAAGGTATGAAAATAATTTACAATATCGGTATCTTTAGCTTTTTGTAATACCGCAATAAAATTAGCTTTATCAATATCTTCAATATTATTAATTAAATGTTTGTTTTGTTCAAATGAATTTTTTATTTTTAGAGTAGCTTCTTTTTTTAATGCTCCAACATATTGCTTTTTACAATTTAATAATTCCGCAATTTCTACAATATTTTTTTCTTCTTTACCAGCTAAACCATAATATGATTCAATAACAAATCGTTGAGCTTCAGTTAATCTTGCTTCTTTAAGTATCTGTTGAATATATGAAGATTCATGAATTTGTTCATAAAAATAAGATTGTTCATCACTAATAAAATCTTGAATTTCATTCTTTTTATCATCAATAATTTGATTTAAACTAAACATTTGTAAATTAGATGAAATTTGTAAAAAAGAAATACGGTTTTCTGAAATATTTAACATTGCAAATAACTCTTCATTAGTCGGGTTGCGGTGATATTGCATATTAAAATAATTAATTTTTTTATCAATAATACTTTTTAATTCATGCAAATAACTTGGTATCCATATTAAACTATCATTTTTTTGACGTTCTCTTGCAATAAAAGACCGAATATAATAGCTTGCATAAGTTGAAAAATGACATCCTTTATTAGTATTAAATCGTTCAATTGCCCGCATAAGACCTAAAACCCCAGCTTGCATCAAATCATCTTTTTCGTCATTATATGAGGAATATACGTGACAAGCAAATTTTTTTACTAAGGAAATGTTATGAGCAACAATTTTATCTCGTGCTTCAATATTTCCTTGTTGGGCTTTTAAAATTAAATCATTTGTTTGTTCTTCTGATAAAATATCATGACTATATTTATATAAATCAAAATAAGTAGAGTCAACTTGTCCGTTTTTAATTTCATTATTATCTGAAACAAATAAAAGATTTAAAAGATTTGCTTTTGAACAGTAACTTTCTAAAAAAGTTAAAAGATTAGAATTTTGCATACTCTTATATTCATTAACAATAACTTCATTATTTGGATAAAAAGTTTGAACTTGCTGATAAAAATTTTGCTTTTTAAATAAAGAAATAAAAAATTTTTGTGATAAAGTAATCGGACAATTCTTTAAAAAATTATAAAATTTGTTTTTTGACGAATGTTCTTTTAATAATGAAAGTATATTTTCTTCAAAAAGAATTGTATAGTTTTTTAAATTAAAAACTTCCTGTTCTAAAGAATGCTTTTTAGTTTCAAAATTTTTACTTATTGTTAAATATATTTTATTAGTGATTAAATCAAATTTTTGCTTTGTTAATGGCAAAAATTGATATTCATTCATAATGTCATTAATATTATGAATTATTAGATTTTTTATTTCATCCATAATAAATTCCCCTTCACAAGGCAATTATTCTAACATAAAATCCCTTAAAAATAAACCATAAATTGTTACTATTCACAGCCACGTCAAAAGAAGTGAACTAATCACTATCTTTTTATTCATCACTAAAGACGAAAAAG
>CANRJL010000019.1 GCA_947630935.1 uncultured Bacilli bacterium
TTGTGGCTATGGGTGCTGCTATTCAAGGTGGTGTTTTAACTGGTGAAGTTGATGATTTAGTATTACTAGATGTTACGCCTTTATCTTTAGGACTTGAAACATTAGGTGGCGTTATGACGGTCTTAATTCCAAGAAATACAACTATTCCAACAAGTAAGAGTCAAGTATTTAGTACGGCTGCTGATAATCAACCTGCTGTTGATATTCATGTTTTACAAGGTGAAAGACCAATGGCTGCTGATAATAAAACTTTAGGAAACTTCCAACTTGCTAATATTCCACCAGCACCAAGAGGTGTTCCACAAATTGAAGTTAAATTTGATATTGATGCTAATGGTATTGTTAATGTTACAGCTAAAGATTTAGGAACTAACAAAGAACAATCTATTACCATTACTTCAAATACTAATTTAAGTGATGAAGAAATTGACAAAATGATGAAAGAAGCAGAAGCTAATAAAGAACAAGATGAAAAACGGAAAGAAGAGGCTAATGTTAAAAATGATGCAGACTCAATGGTTTTTGCTACAGAAAAAGCTCTTAAAGATTTAGGTGATAAAGTTGATAGCAAAGATAAAGAAGAAGCTGAAAATAAACTAAAAGAATTAAAAGAAGCTTTAGAAAAAGATGATGTTGAAGATATTAAAAAGAAAACCGAAAGTCTAAATGAAGTAGCTATGAAATTAGCAACTAAAGTATATGAAGAAGAAGCTAAGAAAAACCAAAATAATAATGAAAGTACAACTACTGAAGAACCTAAAAAAGATGATGGCGTCGAAGAAGCAACATACGAAGAAAAATAATTAAAGTGATGGTTCTAGGAAACTAGAACCTTTCACGCGTTTAATAGAAAAGAGGTTTAATTTGAAAACATATAAGACTAGGGATGAAGTAGAAGAAGAGTACAAATGGGATTTAACATCTTTCTTTAAAAATGAAGAAGAATTTAATAAATCTTTAAAAGAGTTAGAAAATAATATTGAACAAATTAAAATTTATGTTGGTTGTACGAAAGATGCTGGCAAATTATATGAATTTTTAAATTTTGAGATAAATACTTTAGCTTTGTTTGAAGATTTATATGTCTATGCTCATTTAATTAATGACCAAGAATTAGGAATATCTAAAAATATTGAAAGAAAAAATAAAACAATCGTGTTAAATGGCAAATTAGAAACAGCTTTAAGTTTTTTTAACCCTGAATTATTAAAATTAAGTAAAGAAGAATATCAATCTTTATTTACGAAAAATTTTAAGTTAAATGAATATAAAGAAGTTTTAGATGATATTTATCGGTTTAAAGACCATATTTTAAATGAAGAAGAAGATGTTATTGTAACGAAATTAGTTAATGCAATGGACCATTTTGATGATATTTCTTCAACAATGTTAAATAAAAATCATCATTATGGTTATGTTAAAGTAGATGATGAAAAAGTTTTAATAACTGCTACTAATTTTCGGAAATTAATGCGCAATAAAAAGCAAGATGTTCGCAAAAAGACTTATATGGCTTTTCATAAAGTAATTGACCAATATAGTGATGTTAATGCTAATTTATTAAATTCATATATTGGGATGGAAGAGCAACTTGCTAGTATTTATAAATTCTCTAGTTCTTGGGAACAAAAATTATTTTCTTTAGAATTAAGTGATAAAGTATTTAAAACTTTATGTGAAACTACCGAAAAAAATCTTGATGTTTTACATAAATTTTATAGTTTAAAAAAGGAAGTTTTAAAATTAGAACCATTTAATTCTTATGATATATCTTTACCAATGAGTTATAATAAAAAAGAATATAGTATTAATGATGCTCAAAGTATTATTAGAAAATCATTAGAACCTTTAGGTGAAGAGTATTTGAAGAAATTTGATAAAATAATTACTAATCGTTATATTGATTATTGTGAATATCAAGGTAAATGTAGTGGTGGATATTCTTTTGCAACTTTGAAACAAGATTCACGAATATTATTAAGTTTTAATGGTAATTTAGATTCAGTTTCAACGATTGCTCATGAAGCAGGGCATAATGTTCATCATCAATTTATTAGAGAAAATAATGCTTTACAATATTTAGAAATTCCTAATATTATTTGTGAAGTTGCCTCTTTAACTAATGAATTTTTACTTTCTAATTATTTAGCTCAAAAAGGAAGTAGTAAGGAAGAAAAATTAGCTGGTATTGAAAATATTTTAAACGTTATTGAGAATAATTTATTTGGGGCAGTAAGAGAAGGCTTAATGGAAAAAGAGATGTATTTGGTTGTCGCAAAAGGGGGAAGTCTAACTAAAGAATATTTAGATAATTTAGCCAAAAAGAGTCTTAAAAAATATTTAGGTTCAAGTGTTAAAATTCATAAATATGCTAAAAATAGCTGGGTGACAAGAAGTCATTATTATATGAATTATTATCTATTTAGCTATGCTATTTGTGTTTGTGTGGCTATTAATGTTGCTGATAAAATTATTAATGGTGATAAAGAAATGTTAAAAAATTATTTACAATTTTTAAAAACTGGTAGTGATAAAAACCCAACGGAAATTTATCAGATTTTAGGTATTGATTTAGAAAGTGAAGAGACATACCAACAAGCAATCGATTATTTTGCTGAATTAATTAATAAATATCAAAAAATATATGAAGGTGATGATAATGAATAAAAAAGATTATTATGAAGTATTAGGTGTCGATAAAAATGCTAGTGATGAAGAAATTAAAAGAGCATTTAGAAAACTTGCTAAGCAATATCATCCTGATATTAATAAAGAACCAGGAGCTGAAGAAAAGTTTAAAGAGATAGGTGAAGCTTATGCGGTTTTATCAGATCCACAAAAAAGAAGTCAATATGACCAATTTGGTCATGCGGCTTTTGATGGAGCTGGAGCAGGTGGCTTTGGTGGTTTTGATGCGGGCGATATTGATTTAAGCGAAATTTTAAGAGCTGCTTTTGGTGATTCTTTTGGTGGCTTTGGTGGCTTTTCTGATTTTTTTGGGGGAAGTAGTCGAACTGCTTCTAATAGACCACGTAAAGGAAGAGATACTTTATTAAGAGTTGATTTAACTTTTTCAGAAGCTGTTTTTGGGGCTGATAAAGATTTTGATTTATTATTAAATGAAACTTGTGATAAATGTCAGGGAAAAGGTGGCTTTGATGAGGATGTTTGCTCTTATTGTCATGGCAAAGGGACTGTTATTACGGAACAACGAAGTTTGTTTGGCGTAATTCAAAGTCGTAGTACTTGTCCAAAATGTCAGGGACGAGGTAAAAGTTATCAAAAAATGTGTTCTGCTTGTTCTGGAACTGGGCAAGTGAAGAAGAAAAAAACAATATCTATTCATATTCCTGAGGGTGTTGATACTGGCTATCAGCTTCGTATTTCAGGAAAAGGTGAAGCGGGAATTAATGGTGGGCCAAATGGGGATATCTATTTAGAATGTCATGTTAAGCCAAGTGATTTCTATGAAAGAGATAATGAAGACTTATATGTGACAATTCCTCTTACTTTTGCGGAAGCTGCTTTAGGGTGTAAAAAGGAAGTTCCAACAGTTTATGGAAATGTTTTGATGGATATTAAAGCTGGAACTACTAATCAAACTAAATTTAAGTTAAAAGGAAAAGGTTTAAAAGTACTTAATTCCCTTCGAAAAGGTGATCAATATGTAATAGTAAATGTCGTCACGCCAGGAAAATTAACCCGAGAACAGAAAAAATTATTTGAAGAGTTAGCTAAGACCGATTTAGAAACGGCTAGTGAATTTAGAGAATATAAAAAACATTTAAGTTAAATTACAGTAAAATTATTACTGTTTTTTTCTTTTACTTATACTAGTAATCTAGTTTATAATTTGATAAAATGGTAAAAGAGAGTGGTGGATTATGTTAAAACGAAATGAAGCAAGAAAAAGAGCAATGACCATTTTATATCAAATTGAAATTTCAAAAGAAAATAATTTTGAATATGATATTGCTTCTCTTATGGAAAATAATGATTTAGTTACTGATGAATTTGGGAAAGAATTGGTTCATGGAGTGCTTTTAAATAATCAAGAATTAGAAATGTTAGCTAATAAATATTTAACAGATTGGAATATTAAAAGATTAGATAAAATTGGTTCTGTTTTATTAAAAATTGCTCTTTATGAATTAAAATATACTGATACTCCTTATGTTGTTGTTATAAATGAAGCAGTAGAGTTAGCTAAAAATTATTGTGATGAAGAGTTAGCTAAAATGATTAATGCTGTTTTAGACCATTATATTAAAGAATAAGATTAAGAAAAGAAGTTGATTTTTATGGATACAAAATATATTACAATTTCCCAAATAAATAATTATATTAAAACGATGTTTGACCATAATGAACATTTGAAAAAGGTTTGGCTTAAAGGCGAGATTAGTAATTTTAAGAGGCATACAACGGGACACTTGTATTTAACTTTAAAAGATGATACATCTCGATTAAGTGCCATTATGTTTCGCAGTAGTGCTCAAAATTTACTTTTTTCACCTGAAGATGGGATGAATGTCTTAGTTGAAGGTCGGATAAGTGTATATCCTATTGGGGGAAATTATCAAATTTATATTGATAAAATGGAACAAGATGGTTTAGGAAATTTGTATATAAAATATGAAGAATTGAAAAAGAAGTTGCAAAGTGCAGGGTATTTTGAGGCTTCTCATAAAAAAGCAATTCCTAAATATCCTAATAAGATAGGAATTATTACAGCTCCTACTGGGGCAGCTATTAAAGATATATTAAGTACTATTAAACGGCGATTCCCACTTTGTCAGACACTTTTATTGCCAACTCTTGTTCAAGGTATTTCTTCAGCCCCCAGTATTGCTAAGCAAATTAAACAAGCTCAAAATTATGATTTAGATGTTTTGATTGTGGGTCGAGGTGGTGGTTCAATTGAAGATTTATGGGCTTTTAATGAAGAAATTGTCGCCAAAGCTATATATGATTCAAAGATTCCAATCATTAGTGCAGTAGGTCATGAAATTGATTTTACTATTGCTGATTATGTGGCTGATTTACGAGCTCCGACACCAACGGGTGCTGCGGAAATGGCAGTGCCAACTGTTTTAGAAGTTAAAAATATAATAAAAACTTTGGAAATTAAAGCCACTAATGCTATTTTTAAAAAATTAAAAGAATATATTCATCGTTTTAAGATAAAAAAAGAATGTTATGTTCTAAAAAACCCGATGATTTTATATGATATAAAGATGCAAAAATTAGATACTATATATGATAGTTTACAAAAGAATATGGGAACTATTTTAGAAAATAAAAAGAATATCTTTTACCGTTATCAAGATAATTATATTTTAAAAAATCCCCAAAAAATACTTTTGGAAAAAGAACAAACGTTACAACATGTTATTCAAACCCTTAAACTTGTTAACCCTTTAAATATTTTAGATAAAGGATATTCTTTAGTTAAAAAAGATGATAAAATTATTAAAACTGCTGATGAAGTAACTAAAAATGATTTATTAGATATTACCTTATATAAAGGAAAATTAAATGTAGAAGTAAAGGAGATTTATTATGAATGAGGAAAAAACTTTTGAAAGTGCTTTAGCAGAACTAGAGCAAATTGTTAAAGATTTGGAAAGTGGCAATATTTTTTTAGAGGATGCCATTAATAAATACACAAATGCAATGAATTTAGTAAAATTTTGTCAAGATAAATTGGATAATGCGACCAAGCAAGTTAATAAAATATTGACTGAAAATGGCGATATTGAAGATTTTAATGTTAATGAAGGTGAAGTTGATGGATAAGACTTTAGCAAAAATTACGCCAAGGGATGTAGATTTTGCTCAGTGGTATACTGATGTATGTTTGGCAGCTAATTTGATTGCTTACTCTTCTGTAAAGGGTAGTATTATTTTGTGCCCAAATGGATATCAGATATGGGAAGAAATTCAAAAAGTTTTAGATTTAGAATTTAAAAAAAGTGGGCATCAAAATGTGCAAATGCCTTTATTAATTCCTGAATCATTATTAAATATTGAAAAAGAACATATTGCCGGTTTTGCTCCAGAGGTTGCTTGGGTGACTGCTGGTGGAAATGAAAAATTAGAAGAACGTTTATGTATTAGACCGACAAGTGAAGTATTATTTTGTGATTATTATAAAAATTCGATTCATTCTTATCGGGATTTACCAATGTTATACAATCAGTGGTGCACGATAGTTCGATGGGAAAAAACAACAAGACCATTTTTAAGAAGTAGAGAAATTTTATGGCAAGAAGGTCATACAATGCATGAAACAGAACAAGAAGCAATTGCTGAAACTTTAAGAATGTTGCATATTTATGAAAATTTTCAAAAAAATTATTTAGCCTTACCAGTTATTGTTGGCTTAAAAACTGAAAAAGAAAAGTTTGCGGGAGCTCAAAGAACATATACAATTGAAGCAATGATGTATGATGGAGTTGCTTTACAAAATGGAACAAGTCATTATTTTGGTAATCATTTTGCTAAAGCGTTTGGCATTTCATTTTTAGACCACAATAATCAGTTACAAGTTCCATATCAAACTAGTTGGGGAGTAACAACCAGAATGATTGGGGCAATTATTATGACTCATGGAGATGACCGTGGTTTAGTTTTACCACCAAAAATTGCTCCAGTTAAAGTCGTTTTTATTCCAATAAAAGATGATGAAAAGATTATAAATGCTATTAAGCAAATAACTAAAGACTTAGATGTAGCTTATAAAATTGATACATCTCGTAAATCAGCTGGTTTTAAATTTGCCCAAGCTGAAGTAGAAGGCATTCCTATTAGAGTTGAAGTTGGGATGCGTGATTTAGAAAATAATGAAGTTACTTTAGTTCGCAGAGATACTTTAGAAAAGCAAAAAGTTCTTATTGATAATGTTATTCCAACGATTAAGACTTTATTAGATGATATTCAACAAAGTTTATATCAAAAAGCTTTAAATAGAAGAAATATGATGCTTTATGAGGCAAAAAATTATGAAGAATTTAAAGATATTGCTATTCATAAACCAGGGTTTATTAAAATAAATTGGTGTGGTAATGGGGCTTGTGAAGATAAAATTAAAGAAGATACTGGTTTAAAAAGTCGATGTATTTTAGAAGATGAAAAAGTCGATGATGTATGTTGTGTTTGTGGTAAAAAAGCAGTTCATAAAATATATTTTGGTAAGCAGTATTAATTTGGAAGTTAAGTTATATATGTGAAAGGTTTGATTTAGAATGGACCGTTATAAAATTGCCAAAAAAGTTAGTATTCTTGGTATATTAGGTAATTTTTTCTTATTAATTATTAAATTTATTGGGGCAATAATTAGTAATAGTCAAGGTATGTTGGCAGATGCTTTTAATAGTGCAGGTGATATTTTTTCGTCAGTGATGACTATAATCGGAAATAAAATTTCTGCTAAACCGCGAGATGACGTTCATAATTTAGGATATGGGAAAGCTGAATATTTTTATTCAGTTTTAATTGCCATATCAATGTTTTTAGTTGGTTTTAAGCTTTTTTTAGATTCCTTTTTAGCCTTTTTTAAACCTGCTACTTATTATTTTACTAATTGGCTTTTTGTTGTTTGTTTAGTAACAATTGCTGTTAAAATTGGGATGTACTTTTATACTAATTTAAAGGGAAAGGAAACGCATAATTTATTAATAAAAGCCAATGCTTTAGACCATCGTAATGATGCAGTTCTAACTCTAGGTAATTTGATAGCTGTTTGCTTTGCAGCTGTGCAAATTTTTTGGGTAGACCATTTGATTGGTTTAATTATTTCGGCCTGGATTTTAGGAACTGCAATAAAGATTTTTTTAGAGTGTTATAATGTTTTGATGGATCGTTCTATTGATGAAGAAACTATTCAAGAAGTCATAAAAATTGTCAAGCAACATCCTGAAGTTATTAAAATAAATCATGTTAATTCAACACCTGTTGGTTACCAATATCAAGTTAATTTGACCATTTTTGTTGATGGAACTCTTAGTACTTTTGAATCACATGAAATTGCTAATAATATTGAGAAAGATTTAATGAAATTAGATATTATCTCTTTAGCGGTTATTCATGTAAACCCAATGCATATAAAAAAGTGATTAGTTAAATACTTCATCACCTTTTTGGAGCATAGTCGTAATAAATATGGCATAGCCATTGGTGGGATTGTCGACAATTACATGAGTTACGGCACCTATAATTTTATTATTTTGGACAATTGGGGAGCCACTCATGCCTTGAATGATTCCACCAGTTTTAGCTATTAAATTTTGGTCAGTTATTTCAAAAGTCATGTTTTTGGTATTGTTATAATTTTGAATTGATGTAATATTGATGTCATATTCTTTTTTTTCATTACCACTGGTAACTGTGTATATTTTAGCATTGCCAATTTTTATTTCATCATTTTCGGCAACCTCAATAGTATTTTGGGGTAAATCTTTTTCCCATTTTCCAAAAATACCATTAGTTGTATTTTCTTTAATTGTTCCATATGTATTTTCAAATTTAAAATTAGCATTTTTCTCACCAGCATTACCATTAATGCTTTTTTTTATGGAAGTAACCGTACTTTCAAAAATAGAACCAGTTTTAACCTCAACTAATTTATTGGTTTTACTTTCTAATATCTCATGACCTAAAGCACCATATATTTTTGTTGTTGGGTCAATATAAGTTAATGTTCCAATTCCAGTTATATTATCTTTGACATATAGTCCTGTTTTATAAGTATCATCTACTTTTTCTAAATTCATTATAATAGGAATAGTTTGGTTATTTCTTTTAACAGTGATAGTTACTTTATTATCATGAATATTATTTTCTATTTCTTTAGTTAATTCAGTGACATTGTTTACTAATTTATCGGCAACCATAATTATTTCATCACCAATTTTAATATCAGGAGTGGCTTTTATTTGATGATTATTTACTTGATAAAAACCAATAATTAAAATTCCTTTGGTATCAATATGTATACCAATATTTTCGCCTCCTAATATAACTTTATTCGAATAAGCTTTAACATAGATAGGCAAGAAAAATAGAGTTAAAAATACTAAAATGCTTTTTAAATATTTCATAAAATCACCTTACCTATAATTAGTATGGCTTAAATAGCCAAAAAAAAGATGGCAATTTATAGTCGCCATATTTTGGTAATTTATAGAGCATAAGCAACTATGGATGCGATGATACCTAAGACCATAACTAATAAAGTAATCCATGTTACTATTTGGCGAACTTTTTTATTCATCAAGAGCCTCCTTGTCTTAAATAAATGTATCATAAAATGAAAAGATTGTAAATAAACTTTAGTAGGTGATTATTTTGAATATACTAGTCCAATATATTAAAAGACGCAGAATGCAATATTATTTTATTTTTGTTATATTTGTTTTAGGAATTATTACTGGTATTTTATTAGGCATGGCTCATCAAGACGCTATAAACCCTTTTATATTACATTATGCCAATAATATAAGAGGGTTAACTTTGGCTAATATTATGATGCACTTGTTAATTTGCTCACTTTTATTTATATGTTCCTATTTTGTTTTTGGCCTTTTTTTATGGATAATATGCTTTTTTTTAGAAGGCTTATCTCTTGGTTTTTTAATAATATCTTTTACTATTTTATTTCATTTTAAAGGTTTTTTGTTTGCTTTATTATTTATTATATTTACTAATAGTGTTTTCTTTTTGACTATTTTTTTCTTATTTTTAAAATGTTTAGATATTGCGCGAGGTCAAATATCTTTTCTTCTTTATAAAAAGGAAAATAAATTGCAAATGTATAATTTAATCAAAAGTAGTTTAGTCCTATTTTTAATTTTAATTATTGGCGATGCTATGGCCTTTTTAAGTAGTTATAAGTTACTTTCTTTTTTTCATTTTCTTCTTACTTAGTTTCTGCTATAATAAGGATGTTTGGAAGTGGTCTTATGAATGAGAAGGTAATTATAGGAATGAGTGGGGGAGTAGATTCAGCAGTCGCAGCTTATTTATTAAAAAAACAAGGCTACGAAGTGGAAGGTTTATTTATGCGCAACTGGGACGCATTATTAAATAATGATACTTTGGGCAATCCGACTTTAAATGAGGAAATATGTCCTCAAGAAAAAGATTATAATGATGCTTTAAAGACTTGTGAAATTTTAAATATTCCTTTACATCGAGTTGATTTTGTTAAAGAATATTGGGATTTAGTTTTTACTTATTTTTTAAAAGAATTAGAAAAAGGAAGAACCCCAAATCCTGATTTGTTATGCAATAAATATATAAAATTTGATGCATTTAAAAAAGAAGCTAAGCGATTAGGGGCAAAATATATGGCTACTGGTCATTACGCAAGACTTAAAGATGGAAATTTACTGCGAGCAATTGATGAAAATAAAGACCAAACTTATTTTTTAGCTCAATTACAAAAAGAACAATTAGAAGATGTTTTATTTCCTATTGGCGATTATTTAAAAGAAGATGTTCGAAAAATTGCTATAGAACTTGGTCTTAATGTAGCTGATAAAAAAGATTCTACTGGTATTTGTTTTATCGGAGAAAGAAATTTTCAAAAATTTATTCAAAATTATTTAAAGCCAAATCCTGGTGATATTGTTGATGTTGCAACGAAAGAAGTTATTGGCCGACATAATGGTTTAATGAATTATACAATTGGTCAACGAAGAAATGTAGGAATTTCTGGCTATGATAAACGTCATTATGTTTGTGGAAAAAATGTTGCTCAAAATATTTTATATGTTGCCTTTGGCGAGGATAGTAAATATTTAATCAGCGATTCTTGTTTATTGGAAAATATTAATTTTATTACTGATAAACGACCTAGTAATTGTACAGCTAAATTCCGTTATAGAAGTAAGGATATCCCTGTTCAACTAGAATATTTAGAAAATGGCGAAATAAAAGTTAATTATAAGGAGGGGTGTAAAGCAGTAACTCCTGGGCAGTTTTGTGTGTTTTATCAAGGTGAGGAATGTTTGGGTAGTGGAATTATTAAGAGTGTTTGGAAAGATGATGAAATATTATGGTATCTAAAATAACCAATTTTGATTATAGACATGCGAGTAGAAGTGATTATGCTTCTTTTGCTCAAGATTTTTATAAAATTTTAGCAAAGAAATATCATTTAAAGATTAAGCTAAATTTTATGTATTATCCTAATACAGCTGCTCTTACAATTAGTGCTTTTTGGAATGATTCTACCGATAAATTTTGCCATTATATTACTGTAAATATGGATGACTTTTTTAGTGCTCCTATCCATCCTTTCGAACGCTTTTTTAATTTTATTGAAGTTTTGTATCATGAATTATATCATGTTTTGATTATTGAACAAGGAACACTAGAAAATTGTTTTGATATTAATTCTTTATTTGCAAACGCCGTTAAATTGATAGATGGTCGCTTGTTTTGGCGAGATAATTATCGAATTTTAGATGAAGAATTAAATGCGTATTCCTTTAGTATTAAAAAAACATATCAATTTATAAATAAATATTATTCTAATTTTCCAACTTATCATTTACCTCAGGAAGAATTAAAAAAATGTTTGACAATGAAGCACTTTTATAATTTTTATTATTATGATAAGGAAATTAGTTCTAAAATGACCACTTTATATCGAATACTTACAAATGTCAATTTTTTGCCTTCTTCATCTTACACTGCAATTATAAATAAGATATATAATAAAGAACAAGATAGACTAAAAACTATTGATGAATTATTCAATGATTTAGAATATTTTGGTCAAAAGTATGCTGATAGTCCTAAAAAATTACAAGAAATTAAGCACTTTTATACAATTTTAATAACTGAAAAATTTCGCTGTCATGAAAAATTTAGGCGAGAAAATAATAAAAAAATGTTAAATGTTTTAAGCTATAGTTTGCAATTAGAAAAGAAAAAATTAAATGAGTTGCAACAAATTCATCCTGTATCTATAAGTTTGATGCAAAAGCGAATATCTTTTATCAAGCAACAAGAAAGTTTGATTTCCAACGAAGAAAAAGGTTTAAATGCTTTGAAATCACATATTTTCTAATAATTTTTAATGATAATTCTTGACGTTAAAGTGTTAAGTATTTTATAATATATTTGTAAATGTTAGGAGAGTAGGTTAGATAACATAATGAAAAAATTAAATGAGTTATTACAAGAATTGGGAATTTCTAAAGTTCGCCTTGCCAAATATTTAGGGGTATCTAGACAAATGGTCTATAATTATTTAGAATTGGATGATATAAATAAATGGCCAAAAGAAAAGAAATTATTGCTTTTAAAATTATTAGATATTTCGGATGGTGATGACGGGACTATTAATAATATTAATGTAACAACAGATTATTTAATGAGCGTAGAAAATCGTTTAAATCAAAATTCACATTCTGATAATCATTTTGATAATTATTTAGAAATTAAAAATTTAAATAAAGAATCACAAAATCTTTTGACTAATATTGTGCATTTAATTCAAGAAAAGTTATCAGATGAAAAAAAAGGAAATGAAAATTTTTATGTTTTAACATATTTATATCATATGTTACAATCAATGGATAATGTTCCAGAAATTAAATATATTTTTGGCTATAT
>CANRJL010000020.1 GCA_947630935.1 uncultured Bacilli bacterium
TTAATAATTACAAACATATTTAGAAAAACTAAAAAGATGATGAATTTTACTTCATCACCCCTTAATGTTTAAGAACCACCTTCTCTCTATAGTAAAAATATAAAGCAAATTATCACTAAATGCAACATTTTTCAAATTGTTAAATAATAATTTTACGTCTGATTTTACATTTCCTATTTTTTCACTTACTTAATACTATTTTTCTCTTAAATAGCTTCTTCATTTAAATACCATTATTGGTAACTACCTTCTTTCAACTATCTTTCTTTCAAAAAAAAAACTAAGAAAATATCTTAGTATTTTTAAGCTTTTGGAATATAACTTAATGTAACTGTAAAACTCTTACCAGCTTCAGTAGTCGCTTGATTTGATGCAGGATCATTAACATATTCTATAACTACGTAATAAGTATCAGCAGTTGTTCCAGTAACTGTAATATCTACATCTACAGGAGTCGTTTCACTAAAAACACCTTCTTTAACAGCTTTACCAGCATTTGAAACATCACAAGTCATACCATCAGTATAACGAACTTCTGAACCAATAACATTTCCTGAAACACTTGATGTTGTACATGTAACTTTTTTAGTAGCAACCTCAGAAGTTGCAATCTTATATACTGTATACTTTACATGAGTGCCAAAATTTGCAACACTTGGCGTTAAACGAAGGGTTGTATTAATACTTTTAGCACCAGCTCCACCTGAACCAGTAAGAGTCAAAGTACGAAGTGCTTTAAAACCTGGATAAACTCCTGTGCCATTTACAGCATCTCCTAAAGCCATTGTTGCACTTGTTACAGTAGCAGCGGTGACAGTTGATTGAGCAGTTCCTGTTGTACTAACCGTTGCTGCAAAATAAGAAAAAGTCGTTTGAACAACAGATACCAATAATACAGCTGTTAAAATTAAAATCAACATAACATTGTTTTTACGTGACATACTCTTCATATCCTTTCTATTTTAAAAATATCATAAATATTCCAAAACAACAACATTTTTTTTACAAAAAATTAATAAATTTACATTTAAAAATATCTTTCCTAGATTATCTCAAAAAAAGATTACTATTTTTTTAGTAATCTTTATTGCGTAATAATAATCTTTACTTTACTAGCTACAACATAATTAACTTTTGGGTCAGTTGAATCAATTTTTACATCTACTTCATAACTACCAGGTTTATAATCAGTTAAATCAATATATGCTTCAATATTTTCTGCACTTAATGAATCAATTACTGAACTAACTCCTTTAACTTGCACTGGTACAGAATTAGTTCCCTCTAAATTAACTTTTAAACCACTACCTAAATTTCTGGCAACAATATGTGAAACATCAACCGTTTTTTGCTTTTCTTCACCAAAAGATACAACAACACGAGCTTCTGACTCACTTATATAACGAACACCAACTGGTTTAGAAATACTTAGTTTAAATGTTTCAGCCCCACTCTCACCACGATTTCTTATATCTATAGATATTGGTACACTAGTAATTTTTTCAATAGCTTCTTTATCACCATAAATATCAACAGTATAATCAGACTTACCATTAATAGTAATAGATGAAATAGCTTTTCCAGCAATCAATTCTCCTGTAGTTAAAACCGTCAAAGGAACAGTAGCTTTATAGGTACTAAAAGTAATATTAGCCCCTACTGTAGCAGGTACAATCTCAACATTATCCAAAGCTTGACCATTTTCATCATACGCAACTAATGGTAAATTATCAATTTCATAACTAATTGCTTCCGTAAATTTAGGGTTACTTAAATCAATTATAGCCTTTACAGTTGCAATTTTGTCCAAAGCATCAGCTGAACCTTTAACAACAACCTCTGATTGGTCTAAAGTTACATTTTCAACTGAAAACTTTTCATTTAATTTTTCTTCATTAACTAAATCATAAGAAATAGTTTTAGTAACACTTACTTTCTTCTTAATAACAACACTAACATAAGCTGGGTCTAATTTATAATTAATATTATCAACAGTTTGATTATAAGACAAAGCTACTTTTCTAGGAGTTTCACTAGGTTCATAATCAGTTAAATCTAAAACCACATCATGTTCTCCTAATTGTTTAGCTAAATATAAAGCACTTTTTCTACCAGTTAAAATAATATCGACAGAATCTACTGCTCCCTCAACTACATAAGCTTCTTTATTATATAAAATAGTAACAGGTTCATTAGATAATATCTCTGCCTCTGTTTCAACTAAAGTAATTACTTGACTATCAACCAAAATAAAAGTCAAAATAGCAAGTCCCAAAGAAACATATAACAATATTTGTGGTCTATTTAAAAAACGTTCAACATGAAAAGGGTTATTTCTTAATTTATCTAATAAATAAAATACAGCCCGACTTATTGGCGTAATAAAAGTTCTATCTAAGAAATGATAAAATTTTAAAATAAGCTTTTTAATACCAGATAGGAGTTTACGCATTACTTTCATCCTCGCTTTCTTCCTCTACATCGGAACCATAAAAAATATCTGCCTTTGGTTTCAACTCAGCCATTAATGTCTTGCGAAATTCATCCAAAGTTAAATTATATTTTAATTCACCATCAAATGCTAAAGAAATACGACCAGTTTCTTCAGATACAACTAAAACAATTGCATCAGATTCTTCAGCAACTCCTAAAGCCGCCCGATGTCTTGTTCCTAATTTCTTATTAACATTAGGGTTCATACTTGTTTTAAATACAGCTCCCGCACACGTAATACGATTACCTTGAATAATAACCCCACCATCATGTAAAGGACTATTAGGGTAAAATAAATTACATACTAATTCACTAGTAATATCTGCATAAATTTTAGTTGCCCTATCTATATATTCTTGTAAAGAAATATCTCTTTCAATAACAATTAAAGCCCCAATTCTATTTCTCTTCAAAAATTCAATAGCTTTCATTATTTCATTAACCATTTTTTCCCGTTCACTAACCGACAAAGACTTATGTCTTCCTAATAATTGTGTTCTACCAATACTTTCCAACATTGTCCTAATTTCTGGCTGAAAAATAACAATAATAGCCAAAGGCCCCCATTCAACAACATATTCTAACAAAAGACCAACAGTATATAAATTTAAAACATCACTAATAAAACCAATAAAAATAACCAATAAAACCCCTTTTAAAATCAAAACCATCTTAGCATTATTTTTAATATTTTTTAAAACAAAATAAAATAATAACCAAACAATACATATATCTAAAACTTTTGTAACCAAAGACCAAAAACTAGCTAATGACATATAACAACCTCTTTTCTATTTCATTAACTTATTTTATCAAACTTTTATTAAAAAGTCACTAACTTTGAAAAACTTCCCAAAAAAAAGAAAACTAACTTTTCTCTTTATTAATATTTTTAAAATAAGCTTTATTTTTTTAAAGTTCTTAAATCTCTTTCTAAATCTCGTTTCTTTATTACTTCTCTTTTATCATATAGTTTTTTACCTTTACATATTCCTAACAATATCTTTAAATTATTATTCTTAAAATAAGCTTTTAAAGGAATAATACTAATTCCTTCTTGTTCCCTATAAGAACTAAGCTTACGAATTTCTTTTTTATGAAGTAACAATTTTCTAGTTCGTCGTTCATCATGATTAAACATATTTGCTTCTTCATACTTTGCAATATAAACATTTAAAACAAAAGCTTCATTATTTTTAATAACAACATAACTATCTTTTAAATCAATAGACCCCTTTTTTACACTTTTAATCTCACTACCTACTAAAACAATACCAGCCTCAATTTCTTTTAATACTGTATAGTCATAATATGCCTTTTTATTTCTTATCTCCATCTTTCTCATCTTCTTTCAATTCAAAATCAATCATCGATGTTGCTTTACTACTAGAAACACACCGAACATGAACTCTATCACCTAAACGATAAACTTTTTTACTATTTTTACCAATTAAAGAAAGCATTTCTGGAACATAAGTATAATAATCATTCCCTAAAGTTCTCACTGGAACTAAACCTTCAACCAAATTTTCTAATTGCACGAAAAAGCCAAAATTTGTGACACTACTAATAATGCCATCATATTCTTCACCAATATGACCTTCCATATATTCTGCCATTTTCATATCTAAAACATCCCGTTCAGCATTTTGAGCATTAATTTCTTTTTCACTAGAATGGTCAGCAATAACAACCAAACTCTTTTCTAAATAATCAATAGTTGCCATCGAAAAATCTTTTTCAATCAAATATTTTTTTAATAAACGATGCACAGTTAAATCAGGAAATCTTCTTATCGGACTAGTAAAATGAGTATAATTTTTTAAAGCTAGCCCAAAATGACCAATATTTTCTTTTTGATAAACAGCTTTTTTCATACTTCTAAGTAACAAAGTAGATAATATTTCATACTCAGGTTTATCTTTAAGTTCTAATAACACACTTTGCATAGTTTTAGGACTCATTTTATTAATTCTAGTTTTTAACCGATAGCCCAGTAAATGTACTAAAGAGATAAAATCATCTATTTTTTCACTATTCGGCTCGCCATGAACCCGATAAATAAATGGCAATTGCATATTAGAAATATGTGTAGCTACAGTTTCATTAGCCACTATCATAAAATCTTCAATCATTTTCTCACCATCATATCGAACTTGCTTTACAATATCAATAGCTTTGCCCATTTCATCTTGAACAACTGTAGCTTCATCTAAATCGAAGTCAATATAACCATTTCTTATCTTTTCTTTACGTAATATATGAGCTAATTCATTCATTTTTTTCAACGTACTAACAAAAGGAGCATACTCATCATCATAAATATCATTCATTAAAATATCATTAACTTTTGTATATGTCATTTTCTTAGCACTTTTAATATAACTAGGAAAAATAGCATAATCTAAAACTTTCCCCTCAGAATTAATCTTCATCACACATGACATAGTAAGCCGAATTACTCCCTCATTTAATGAACATATTCCATTAGATATTTGATGAGGAAGCATTGGAATAACAGTATCAGCCAAATAATTTGATGTTGCTCTCTCATAAGCAGCATCACCTAAAGCTGTATTTTCTTTAACATAATGAGAAACATCAGCAATATGAACCCCTAATTCATATAAATCATCAACCATTTTTAAACTAATCGCATCATCAATATCTTTAGTATGGTCACCATCTATTGTAAAAATTAATTCTTTAGTTAAATCAGTTCTTCCTCCTAAATCACGAGAACTTACTTCACTTGGAATACTTTTTAACTCTTCTTCTACCTCACTACTAAACTCATTTTCAATATTATGCTTATACGCTATAGCTAAAATATCAATACCGGGGTCATCTTTATGTCCAATTACTTTCTTAACTTTTCCTAAAAATCTATTTTTTCCTAGTTCTTTAACTAACTCAATAACAACTTTGGAGCCAACAACACATGACTTTAAAGAATCTTCCTCTATTTTTAAATTAATCTTTATTTTATCATCATCTAATACAACACCTAAACCACCAGCACTATTAACAACTTCCCCAACAAGATTCTTATATTCTCTTTTTAAAACCCGAATAACTCGTCCTTCTCTTTTAAAACCTTGTCTTATAATTTCAGCTAAAACGATATCATCATGAATAGCTCCATTACTATCTTTATCATTAATATATAAATCTTCTTCTTTATCTAATATAACAAAACCAAAGCCTTTTTTATTTGCTGAATATCTTCCAACTTTTAAATTAGGACAATTTTTCAATAAAATAAACTTTTCTTTTTTAGTTTTAAAAACAATATATTCATTTACTAATTCATCTAAACAAACTTCTAAATCTCTTAATTCTTCGGCAGTTTTTAAACCCAATAAATCATTAATTTCAATTAAACTTTTTGCTTCATGAATATTTTCTAATTTTTTAATAATTTTTTCTTTCATTGTCAACACCCAATATTATTATAACCTCTTTTTAGCATACAAACAACCAATAAAAAATAGCAAAAAAAAAATTAGATTAAAAATAACGCTAAAGAAATAACAATAAACAAAAAACCTAATAACATCGTTAAACGCGTTACAAATAATTCTAAACCACGTTCTTTTACTACACCAAACAATCGCTCATTTACCCCCGAAATAATTTGACCAGCATCGCTTGCTTTGTTACTTTGCAATAAAACAAGGGCAATTAATAAAATAGATACAATAAGTAAAATCGTTTCTAACATACTAATACCTCCAATTCACATATAATTTAACACAAACCTCAAAAAATAGCAACATATTTCAACTTATAAACCTAATGTATATGGTGAAGAACTACTACCTGTTCCACCTGTTATTTTGACAGAAGATTTTAAATAGACAACAGGACGAACAGGAATTCCAACTGCATCATAATAGTATAGAGTTCCGTTTGAATACACAGCAAAGATGCCAGATGACCCTGAAGAAAAAGGGCAAGGAGTAATAGTGTATTGTGAATAATCATTTAAATGCAACCAATTATAAGAAAAGCAATTATCAGAACCATAATAACCATAATTATACATGCTTAAATTAAGGCACGTACTTCTAACATTTCCTCCCACAGCATATCCATAATCACTCGGATACATCAAACCAACAATTCCTAACCAATCAGTAGTTCTTACAACACCATCATTACAAGCATTTGAAAAAGAACATATTTTACCATTATTGGTACTTTGCTCGGCAACATAAGCATTATAAGCAGTCCATTCAGATTGAGTTAAAGTCTTAAAAATTCCCGTAGTCCACAAAGCAGTACTTATTAAACTTTTAGCATATTCGTTCAAACCAATAGCACTCCAATCAGGACAATCAGTAGCAACATTATTCAAGTCTTTATAACAAACACCACCATTTATTTTTCCTAAATAATTTTCATTCAAAATAATCTTTAAATCTGCATAAGACCACTCATTAATTCCCCGACCTCCATTAATATCATTAGAAGAAGAGTCCCACATTAAACCAATTGGCAAAATATCATTTCTAATTATTTTTACTCTCTTCTCGCCAACTCCATCCTTACTACTTTTTATATTATTCATAACCCCTATTATTCGCCATAATTCGTTATTAAATAAAACATAATTATTAGGATTGCTTCCAATATATCTTAAATTTTTATCACTTGTATTATCATTCGCTAAATTGGTAGTATCAGTCTTGGCTAAATTAGTTATATAATCACTTGCTTTTGTTCCAGTTGTAAAATACAAAGAACATCTGGTTTTGGCTTTGGTTAAATTCTTAACTTTTGGAGCCCATTCTTCATAATCCCAAGTAACACTAGCATTATTATCACATTCACCTTTAAAAAAAGTAAGTCCTTAACTATTCCCTTTTAACGGAATTTCATCTAACCAGGTATTACCATTATAGTAGGCAAAATAGACATCTGAGTGTCCATAGTAATTTACTTTGCCATTCACAAATTCAAAACTTTTATTCACTTGATACATGGCAAAAGTTTTTCCTATAAGTATCCCTACACATATAAATACTATGCCAAAAATTACTGACAACAATATCTTTTTATGCTTATTTTTATCTAATCTTTTTAGCTTCATTTGTTATTCTCTTTTCTATCTTTTATAGAAAAAATTATAACATAATACCCCCCCCCCTGAGTCAATAGGGAACGCCTAAAAATTTTGAAAAATTATATGCAAAATTATTTATTTCCTTTTCTCTTTAATAACTGTTCTTCTATTTCCATCAAACGATTATACTTACAAATTCTTTCTCCTCGAGCCATAGAACCTGTTTTAATAAATGGAATATTTAACCCAACCGCAAAATCAGCAATAAAAGTATCAAGAGTTTCTCCACTTCGATGTGAAATAATAGTTTTATAATTATTTCTTTTAGCCAACAAAACAGTTCTAGTCATTTCAGTAATTGTCCCAATTTGATTTGCTTTAATTAAAATAGCATTTCCAGAATTTTCTTTAATAGCTTTCATTAAATATTTCACATTTGTAACAAAAGTATCATCCCCAACAAGCATTACTTTATTGCCCATAATTTCTGTCAATTTTGCTAATGATTCAAAATCATTTTCCTCAAAAGGGTCTTCTATACTTAAAATAGGATATTCATCAATTAAAACCTTATAATATTCTAATAATTCCTCTTTTGTAAATTCTTTACGATCAATCGTATATTTTTGAGTTTGAGAATTATACAAATTAGAAGAAGCAACATCTAAAGCTAAATAAACATCTTTTCCAGGAATATACCCGCTTTTTTTAATTGCCTTAACAATAAAATCTAAAGCTAAACTATTATAAGCTAAATTAGGAGCAAAACCTCCTTCATCACCTACATTAGTATCTAAACCCTGTTCTTGCAATAATTCTTTTAAAGAATGAAAAATTTCTGAAGCTACTCGTATTTTTTCATGCATTGTAGCTATAACAGGAACAATCATAAATTCTTGAATATCTAAATTATTACCAGCATGAAGTCCTCCATTTAATATATTAATAAAAGGTATTGGCAATGTAACCTTGCCATTTGAAATATACTCATATAATTCCATATGCTCACTTAAAGCTAAGGCTTTAATAATACACAAAGAAACTGCCAAAATAGCATTTGCACCTAATCTTCCTTTATTTTCCGTACCATCTAATTGTATTAACAATTCATCAATCTTCAATTGATTTAATTCTTTTCCTAAAATAGCATCTCGTATAACTGTATTAATATTTGTCACTGCATTTAATACGCCTAAACCATGATATCGGCTTTGATCATTATCTCGTAATTCAACAGCTTCTCTAGAACCAGTAGACGCCCCAGAAGGAACAGAAGCAATAGCAACAACACCATTTGAACATTTCATTTTAGCTTCAACTGTAGGATTCCCCCTTGAATCTAAAATTTCTCTTGCATAAATATCCGTAATTTGTACCATGATACACCTTCTTACACATTATTAGTATAAAACAAAATAATTCATTCATTCAACAAAAAAAGAAAGCAATAACACTTTCTTTACTAACTTTCAAAAAAATCACTAGATTGATTTTTATAAAAGAAGAAATTAGTTTCATTCAAAACACCAAATAAAATTAAAAATGAACCTAATACTTCCATATCACTTAAATTTTTAAAGGGTTGAATAAGAACTATAATAGCCATAAATAATGCTAAGAAAACATTTAATGCTTCAAAATGCCAATTTCGAAAATAAAAAAGCTTAAGTCTAATTGTAAAGTCAATTTTTACAATAGCCTGATAACATAACCATAAACCAAATAACATTAAAGAAGATACTTTAAACAAAGCTAAAATGCCAAGAAGCACACTAATAATTCCATAAATTATACTTAATTTAAAATAAAAAATTTCTTCTTTTTTAAAAAAAGCTAAAATCTTAATACAACCTTCAACAAGAAAAATCACACTTAGCAAAATTCGAATAAAATTATCACTAAAAACATTCATATAAATACAAATACCTAATAAAATAACGCCTAAAATCAAAATCATATCAGCATTAAGATATTTAAAAAATAATTTTTCGGTATCCGATAAAGTTCGTTCACTATCTTTAATAGGAAGAAAGAAAAATCTACGTTTATTTGACCTTTTCTTTGAACGATTTTTACTAGAGTTATTATACATAAAATCATCTCCTAACTAAATTATAACACATAAATTGACAAATGACGTATTTTATTGTAGAATAACTAGACGAATTAGAAAAGGGGGAAACTTTATGAAAATAAAAGATATTTCCTTAACAGATTTTAACAATTTTATAGAAAATCAGCCTTTAAAAAGCCACTATCAAACAATAAATTATGCCCTTTTAATGAGTGAACAAGGATATGAGCATGATTTCATTGGCTTAGTGGATGAATATAACAAAATTCATGCTGTTTCACTCATATTAATCAAAAAAATTAAAGGTAGAATTAAATATGGCTATGCTCCAAAAGGGTTTATTATTGACTACTTTGACTATGATTTACTAGTAAATTTTACACAGGCCATTAAAGATTACTACAAGAAAAAAAATGTATGTTTTATAAAAATCAATCCTGAAATTGCCATTAATGAAATAAACCCTAAACTGCAAAAAAAGGAAAAGACTAGTAATGAAGAAATTATTACTAATTTAAAAAATGCCGGATATATAAAACTAAAAGACAATTTATATTTTGAATCAATTTTCCCAAGATTTAATGCTATTATTCCTTTAAAAAATTTTACTTTTTCTAAAATAAGTAAAAACACTCGAAATAAAATTAAACGAGCTATTAATAAAGGTTTAAATATGGAACTATCCAAAAGAAGTGGAATGAATATTTTACAACAATTTATCAAAAAGAAAAGAGATTGTAATGAATTTTATTATAAAGATTACTACAATGCTTTTCATCATAATGATATGGTTGATTTATTTTTAATATCAATTGACCCAGAATCATATTTAATCAATGCTCGCAAATTATACGAAAGCGAAATGGAAAAAAATAATTTTTATAATCAACAACTCATAAAAAACAACAATAATAAAAATATAAATAAAAAAATGATGTCAGACAAAAAACTTCTAGCATACAAAAATGATGTTACAATTGCTACCCAATTAAATAAAAGACAAGAAAAAATATATATAGCAGGAGCATTAGTAATTCGCTATTTTAATCGTGTTCATATTCTAATTAGTGGTTATGATAAAAAATATAAATCTTTTGATCCAAATTATTACTTACATTATGCAATTATAGAATACTATAAAAATGAATTTGATTATCTTGATTTAAACGGTTTAACCGGAGATTTTGAGAAAAAAAATCCATATTATGGACTTAATCAATTTAAATTAGGCTTTAACCCTAAAATTTATGAATTTATAGGAGAATTTGATTTACCAATTAAAATGAACTTATACAAAAAATTAAGATCTAGTGGTCAACTAGCTAAAATCTTTAATAAAAGTAATTTAAAAAAAGTAAATTAATTCTTTTTTTTATTGTTATAAACTTAAGATATATGGTGAACTAGTAGTACCTTTCCCATCAGTTATTTTGACGGATGATTTTAGATAGACAACTGGGAGAATTGCACGCGCATAATTGACAATAAGGGTGTTGACAGCACCACCAGAGCCGATACGGAATGCATAGTTTGAGTTTGAAGAATAAGTTTCACTTGGTTTTAACCAATTATTATTTACACAATCTGTTCTATAATTGCTATTATTCCATTTGTTTAAGGCTTCTTTAAAACAACTTTCTCTTCCGGTCGTTCCTCCATGAGTTGCATAGCCATAATCACTTGGATACATTATACCTATTCCTTTATGATAAGTTTCATCGTTCACATTTGTCCATACATTAAGATATGTACTTATTCCTCGTTCTCTTTCATAAAACATTCCAACTGTTACATCATCATAACTAATACTCCCACCAATATTCCAAATTACTTCACTATCTACCATATTTCTGGCTGTAGCATCTAAGCCTTTTGGATAAGTAGTATCATTTCCACTAAAATCACAAGTACTTTGACTTGGAGTATAGCATGTCCCTGTTCCACTATTATAATATATTCCATTTAACATATCTTTTAATTTTGACGTTGTCCAATTATTAATATAATCAGAATCTTTATCCCAAGCATAGTCGCCGAAATCTTTTTGACCACTTATTCCATCTTTTCTAATTATTTTGACTCTTTGCTTTACTCCACTAGCCGTTTCAACATTGACTAAACCGATTATTCGCCATAATTCATTATTAAAGCGTACATAATTATTGGGATTTTTTCCAGCATATCGATATTCTGTTTTATTCCAGCTACTACTTAATTCACTTAAACTATTATGTTCAACCGCATATAAACCATCTGTTCCTGCTTGCGCTAATGATATATCTCTATCTAAATGGATTTTTTTAGCAAAATACAAAGTGCATCTAGTTTTGGCTTTTGTTAAATTTAATACTATTGGTGACCACTTTTCTTCATCCCACTCAATTGTTGTATTATTATCACATTCGGCTTTATCAAAATCTAAATTTTCATTATTTCCCTTTTTAGGCATTTCTTCCAACCATGTACTTCCACTATAAAATGCAAAATAGACATCACTATGACCATAGTAATTTACTTTACCGTTTACAAATTCAAAACTCTTATTTACTTGATACAATGAGAATGTTTTTCCTAACAAATAAGAGGTAACTATACTTATAACAATGAATGTGCCTATAATTATTATTTTATATTTATTTTTTTCCAATCTTTTTAGTTTCATTTGTTATTCTCTTTTCTATTATTTATAGAAAAAATTATAACATAATACCCCCCCC
>CANRJL010000021.1 GCA_947630935.1 uncultured Bacilli bacterium
TATTCATGAATAGCCATACTAGCAACACTTCTAATTCTAAATATTGCTTGATATAAATTAGCTCTTGGTCTTAAATACGCAATAGTCCTTAAAAATTCTTTCGTATGTCTTTTTGGTTGCAAAGGATAGTCCATTGGGCAATCTCCTAATAAAGTTATTTCTTTAGCAACTAATTCTATTTCTTGATTTTTACCTTCACTTTTCTTAATTGTTCCAACGACATTTAAAGCTGAACCATTCTTTAAAGAAGTAATTTTATCAAAATCAGCTAAATCTTTATTATAAACAATTTGCAAATGCTTAAAAGTTGTTCCATCTGAAAAATCAATAAACCCAAATTCTTTTTGAGGGCGATGATTTCTTATCCACCCATTAACCACTACTTCTTTATCAATTAATTTTTCATAATTATCCCAAATATTTTTTAAATTCATTTTAATCTTTCCTTTCTTAAAAAATAATAAAAACCTAGACTACGTAAGGACGAAAAAAACTTTCCGCGGTGCCACCTTACTTCACCCAGGCTCTTTCTTTTTTTATCACATAAAATGCGTTCTTAATATTTATGAAAGTTGTCTTTCCAAAAGCATTCTTAAAGCATTTTCACCAACTAGCTTTCTCTTATCTAAGAATTTTCTTTTTTCCTTTTCTTTCCTTAAGAAGTTACAAATATTTTAATTCTTTTTCCCCAAATAGTCAATCTAGTTTTTAAGACTTTATTTAACTATTTTTTTTCATAATAATGTGGAATTACTGACCATCCTAAATTTTTTTTACAAAGAAAAACTAAAAATGCTTGAAGATAACTTAATAAAAAAATAGGATGATAAAAAACAGTTTGCCAATATAAGCCTTTAGTAATTTTTAATTCATTTTGAACATTTTTCATAATTTTTATAGTCAAAAACATCCCAAATAAATAAAAAGCCCCTAAAAATATAAGCAAAGCTAACCAAAATTTATTTAGACCAAAGATGCCCAAAAAAATAGTCAAAACACCCAAAATCAAAAAAACTAAAGGCAATATGCCAATCCCAAAATGATATAAAGAACGACTATTTCTTTTTTTCTTAACTGAAGCTTTTAGAAACGGCCCAATATTTGCTAGCCAATTTTGAAAATAACCTTTAATCCATCTGCTTCTTTGGTGGATACTTACTGTATAATTTTCAGGCTGTTCATCATAATATATTGCTTTTTTATTATATGTAGTTGAAAGAGCATATTTTGTAGCATATAACGAAATTTCATAATCTTCTGTAAGACTATGAAAAGGAAAAGTTTGCCATTGACTAATCAATCTTCCATGAATATAATAACCTGTCCCAGAAAAAAGAATATTTTCCTTATTTTTAATTGCCTTTAAATTACGATATTCATTAATTAATAAAAATGTCAACCAAGAACTAACAGCCACAACATTTGAATTATTTTTTATAGCTCGGTAACCCATGGCCATAGCATATCCAGCTTGATAAGAAGAAAGCATTTCTTCAATATAATTATTACTTAAAACATTATCAGCATCAAATATAAAATATAAATCATAATTTATTTTTTTCTGCTGTAAATCATCAATCAATTCAGCAATTGCATAACCTTTAGTTTTTAATGATAAATTTTGCCGAATAAAAACATTCATATGAAATTTTTTAGCTATAAAAATAGTGGGATCATTTGCCTGTTCTACAATAATATAGACATGTGAAGGTAAAACAGAAACTGTTTGATTAACAATTGATGTAAGAAGTTGCCCAATGACCTTAGACTCATTACGAGCTGGAATTATAATTGCTATTGACGGACTTTTTTTAATATCAGTTTCTAATTGGTAAGAATCTTTTTTTAATCTTTTACGCAATGTCATCCAAAAAGCTAAGGCAAGTAATAAAAAGCCAATTTTCAAAAGGAAATTCATTTGACGACCTCAATTACGACCATATTCGTATAGCTCTTTTTCAAAATATCATCCCCAAAATAAGTATCAAAATATTTGCCCACAAAACTAACAGCCGGATATCCATTATGTCTAAAAGTTTGACGAATTAAAGCACCCCACGAAATTGTAAAATCAATCGCTAATAACACTATTAAAATATTAGTTAATATAACTCCAAATTTAAGAGGAAATGATTCAACAACATTAGAAATAGCTGGATATATTATTTTAATTAAAACTAAAGCCAACAAACCCCAGACAATTGCAAAAGGAATAGTTGTTCGCCCATTAATATTTAATATTTCATTAGAATAATCCCACGAAACAGTTCCTAAAAAAGTTTCTTGTAAAAAACTAATTAAGTATTCAAAACCGCCCCCTAAAATCGCCCCATATAATAATATTTGCCAATCTTTTCTTTTGCGACGGCCAATTAGCCAAATCATAATAATCGCGCCAAAACCATAAACTGGTGAGATAGGTCCCCAAATAACTCCTCTTCTTAATTGCCAAACCCACTCATGATAAAAATGATAATGCATAAATAAATTTAATAATTCTTCATAATAAGCGCCAAAAACACAGCCAAACAAAAAAATCCAAAAAAATTTATAGAAACATCGCCCTTCAGCAAATTTCTTTTTTGCACAACCATCCATATTCTCCTACTTCCTTATCTTTATATACCTATTGTAAAAAAAATAAAACAGGTTGTAAAGTTTTTTTGTTAATCAATTGTCAAATCATTTTTCAAGCAAAATGGTTGTTGGCCCTAAATTTGTAAAACTAACTTCCATCATTTCGCCAAAAATTCCCGTTTCAACTGGCAAATATTTTTGCAAATTTTCATTAAAAAAGTCATAAAGTTTTCGAGCTGAAGAAGCATTTAAAGCATCATGATAACTTGGACGATTACCTTTCTTTGTATCAGCATATAAAGTAAACTGACTAACCACCAAAATACTTCCTTTCACTTCCAAAACATTCTTATTCATGACCATATTTGCATCTTCAAAAATTCGTAAATGAATAATTTTTTGAATCATTTCTAAAACAATATCTCTATTATCATCTTTTTTAAACCCTACTAGAAGAAGAAGCCCAAAAGGAATCTTCCCTACAACTTGTTTGTTAACGATTACTTGAGCTGTCTTTACTTTTTGCACAACAACTTTCATTTTCTCTTAACCTTCTTAACTACCTTTAATTGATATAAACTATTCATAAAATCATCTAACTCTTCTTTTGATTTTACTTTAACTGTCATCCAATAATTCATCATATAATCTACTACTTTTGTTTTAATATTGTATACATTTATATTTTTCAAAGTAGCTTTTCGCACTAATTCTAATAAACAATTTTTAGAACTATTAGTCTCAATTATAATATCTGTTTCATAAAAATGATTTGCTAAAGGGTTCCATACTACATCAATCATTCTCATATCTTGATGAACAATGTTTTCACAATCTTTCCGATGAACTTTAACCCCTTTTCCTTTGGTAATAAAGCCAACAATTTCATCGCCATAAACAGGACGACAGCAATTAGCAAAAACAGCCAAAATATCTGCATTTCCAGATACTAAAACATCATTTTTAGATAAATTTTGAATATTAGGAGTTGACCGCATCATCTTTTCTACTAAAGCATCACTAGCACTTTTCTTATCAGAAGTAACTATAAGGATAATATAAGCAGATGTATATCTTAAAGAACCAATAGCAAAATAAATATCATTTATATCATTAAAATGCAACTCTTTACATATTTCTTTCACATGTTCACTAGATAATACTTCATCAAAAGCAAGTTTTTGCTTACGTAATTCATTATGAAGCAATATTTTACCCTTTTCAATAATAGCTTCCTTATCTTGTTTACTAAAATAAGACTTTATTTTATTTTTAGCATGAGAAGTTTTTACAAAATTTAACCATTCCTTTTTTGGAACAGAATTTGCATTAGTTTTAATTTGAATTATATCATTATTTTGTAAATGATAATCTAATGGCACAATAGTATCATTAACAATTGCTCCAATTGTTGTATCACCTACTCCTGAATGAATACGATAAGCAAAATCTAAAGGAGTAGAACCAACAGGAAGTTCAACAACATCGCCTTTCGGTGTGAAAACATAAATACAATCGTTTAAGAAATCATTTTGCACCTGATTATTAAAATCTTCCAAAGTCAAATTATCACTTGCTTCAATCAAACTTCGAAATAATTCTAGTTTTTGCTCCATCACATTATGGGTTTTTTTAGCCCCTTTTTCTTTATAAGACCAATGAGATGCGATACCTTTCTCAGCAATTTCATCCATTTCATGAGTTCGTATTTGAATTTCGTAACGATTACCATCATAGCCAAAAACACCAGTATGTAAAGATTGATACATATTTTCCTTAGGCATTGCTATATAGTCTTTAAATCTTCCTGGTATAGGTCTAAATTTAGCATGAATTAACCCAATAGCTAGATAACAATCACTTACTTTATCAACTATGACTCGCAAGGCCAAAATATCATAAATTTGATTCCATTTCTTTCCATTATTTAATTTATTATAAATACTATAAACGCTTTTAACACGACTTTTAATATGAAAAGAAATATTTTGCTCAATTAGCATTTCACTAATTTCTTCTTGCATATCTGCCAAATTAGCTTCCAATTCACTACGAGAAACAGCCAGTTTTTCTTCAATATCTTTATATACTTGTGGTTTACTATATTTTAAACACCAATCTTCCATTTCACTTTTCCAAGCATTAATTCCTAAACGATGAGCGATTGGAATTAAAACATTCATAGTTTCATCAACTTTTCTTTTTAAAGCTTCTTTTTCTAAAACATCACCTGTCCGCAAATTATGAATACGATCAGCAATTTTAATAAACAAAACGCGAACATCTTGAGCTAGTCCAACTAAAACTTTTCGCAAATTCAAACTAGCTGCCATACCATCATCATTTAATTCTAATTTATTCATCTTGGAAATAGAATCAACCAAAAGAGCAATATCATCGCCAAATAAAGAAGCAATTTCATCCTTTGTTGAACCGCCATGATTAATTGTTTCATGTAACAAAGCAGCACATATACTTGCACAATCAGTATTCAAATCACTTAAGATATTAGCCACATTTAAAGAATGCTGAATATAATCATCACCATTTAATCTTTTCCTGTCCTTAGGATGTTTCAAAGCATAATCATATGCTTTATAAATATTCTCAATTTCTTCAGTTGTTAAATCATGTTTACATTTATCAATAATTGTTTCAATTGTGATATTCATTTTAATTCCTTCCTACTAATATTTGACATTGAATATCTTTATCAAGCAACCTCTGAAACGCTTTTGCATCATCTAAATTACCAACTACATAACCATAATGAATAGGTATCACAATCTTTGGTTTTAAAGTATTAGCCAGCATAGCAGCTTCCTTATAATCCATAGTATAAGTTCCACCAATTGGTAAAAAAGCCACATCGCATTTAATCGTTCGTAGTTCTTTTAAAGCATCAGTATCCCCAGCCACATAATATGTTAAGCCATCAAAATCAACAACATAGCCAACCCATTCTTGTTCTTTTCGATGATGTTTACTTTGTAAATTATATGCACATACCGTCTTTATTTCCAAATTTTTCAAAGCAATATGTTCATTAGGTCTTACAACATATATATATTCTTCTAAAATGCCAACATTTAAAAGTTCTTCCACAACATCTCGCGGAGTAATAAAAACAGTATTTTCTTTTTTTAACTCCAAAATAGAGACAATTGAAAAATGATCCCAATGAGAATGCGTAATAAAAATATAATCAGCATCATGTCTAGCTTCGCGTTCAATTGGGTCAAAATAAATAACTTTACTTCCTTCCAAACGAATACTACTTTGCAAATTAATATCAATTTGTTTCATTTTCTTTTCCTTTCTTTAACAAAATTTCTAAAGCTTCCGTATTTAAAATATCATCAACCATTTCTCCAATAGTTAAATCAACTTTTTTATTCCAAACATATTGACAAAAATAACTCCATAAATCATTTTCAGTTACGTCCTTATATTTTCGACGATGCATTTCATTTTTTTTGGTTCTCAATGCCGGCAAAAGATATCCATATAACTCACGTGCCGAATGAAATTTTTCATCCATAATCATTCACCTTCCTAAATTTTTGCCTTAACTCATACAATTATTATACAGAAAAGTAAAAGAAAGGACAAGTATTCATGCAAAAAGATCAATTTAAAATGTCGATATGCATTCTTCTATTTGGTGGTTTTATCGTTAAAATTTTAGGCTTTATTGTCAAAATTATTTACACCAGAATCATCGGTCCCGAAGGAATTGGCCTATATACAATCGTTACCCCTACCTATTCCCTTTTAATTACTTTAGCAACTTTTGCTTTACCAATTAGTATTTCAAAATTAATCAGTGAAAAAAAATATTCTTCAAAAAGAATACTTATATCAACAACATTTCTAATGATTATCTTAAATACCTTTTTTGTCCTTCTAATAATTCTTTTAGCCCCCTGGATAAGCAAATATTTATTAAAAAATGCGCAAACTTATTATTTATTAATTGCTATGGCATTTACTTTACCATTCATTAGTACAACATCCATCCTAAAAGGATATTTTTTAGGCAAAATGAATGTTGCTCCCAATACGCTATCTAATATTTTTGAACAAATAGTCCGTATTTTATTTTTAACATTTATTCTTCCTTTATTAACTGCAAAATCAATACTATTAGGAGTTATTAGTCTAATTCTTTTAAACATTCTTAGTGAATTAACCAGTATTTTAGTTTTTAGCTTTTTTATTCCTAAAAACAAAATAATTACAAAAGACGAAATAAAACCTAATCGCATCATCATCAAAAATATATTAGAAACATCAATTCCTAGTGTTTCTTCAAGATTTATTGGCAATCTCGGTTTCTTTCTAGAACCAATTATTTTAACCAATTTTTTATTATGGGCAGGTTATAGTAGCGAGTATATTTTAAGAGAGTATGCAAGCTACAATGCTTATGCTTTAGGCCTTCTTACAATGCCATCTTTCTTCATTGCTGCCATCTGTCAAATATTAATACCAGAAATAAGCAAATATCTTGCCTCTAACCAAAAAGCAATGATAAAAAGACGCCTAAAACAAGCTTTGTTCTATGCTTTTTTAATTGGCTTTACCTGTTCATTTCTAATTTTTATTTTTCGTAATTTTCTTCTTAATGCTCTTTATAAAACAACCTTAGGTAACGACTACATATTTATTCTAGCACCATTTTTTGTCTTATTCTATTTAGAAGCTCCTCTTATAAGCACTCTTCAAGCCTTAGGAAAAGCCAATATAAGCATGAAAATTACCTTTTATGGTGAAATTGTTAAACTAAGTTTACTAGCCATTTTATCATTATGCAAAATCGGTTTATTTTCATTAGTAATAGCCGAAATTATAAATATATTTTTTGTAGTAATTTTAGACTTTAAGGCAATCAAAAAAACATTATAAAGCCCCAATATAATAATCAGTTTTATCATTTTCGCGTTCAAATTTATAAATTACATATTGTTCCTTTTTATCAGTCGAGCGATTAGAATATTTCACATAGCCATTTCCATATTCTTCATATAAATCTTTCGTTAACAAATCAGAATTTAAATAACCTTTTTCTAAAGCATATGCCAAACTAGATGACGTACTATCATAATAAATTTGAACATCTTTTAAACATGATAAATAAAAACGTTCTTCAACATTTTCATAAATCAATTGATCATTTAAAATACATGTTCCATTTAAAAACTCTAAAGAAACTCGATATTTTGAATAATCGCGAATCTTATCCAATCTTTCGATTTTTTGAATAACAAATAAATGATAGTTCAAAAAAATTCCTATAGCAACAATCATCATCACCAAGCAAAACATCATCAAAACCAATTTAAATTTAGCATTTTTTATCATTCGCCATTGATATTGTTTTTCTCTCTTCATGTCACCACCCCTAAGTCATATGTATTTTAACATATTTTATGCATAAAGAAAACCAAAAATTTCCAAACTATGTGGGTTTCTAAATCAACTATTAACTATAAACTAAGTTCATATGGATTATCACTAGTTCCAAAGCCACTAATTATTTTAACGGATGATTTTAAATAGACAACTGGAAATACTTCCGGAATACCAGCTTCATCATAAGTTACTGAATAATTATATAAATCACCTGTTTCTGAAATCAAAAAAACAGCAGATGAATAATAAGTATCGTGTGTTAAAGTCCATTGACCAAAATAGCTCTTACTATTAAATAGCCAATTATTAGATGGACAATCAATCATACTAAAATCAGTCATATTTGTTTTTAAACAAGCAGTTCTTACATTTCCACCAACCGCATAACCATAATCGCTAGGATACATTAAAGCTACCTTACCTGTCCAAGTAGTTGCATTATTTCCATAATGATTATTGCTACGTTCAGCATCATAAAAAATATTTGGCTGAGAATCAGGAGAAGTTTCATCTTCATAGTAATAATCTTTCATATAAAATCCCCCCAAATTCCAAACAGCATTATCTATTAAATTTGACTTAGCTTCAGTTATCCCTTGCAAAGCAACATTAAAACTAGCTGGGCTAGCCCAATCATTACTACCTTCAGAATCCCAACGATAACCTGTTATATCATCATAACTTTCTACACTAATAATTTTTAATCTACTTTCACCAACACCACTAGCACTTGTTTTAATATTATTCATAACTCCTATTATGCGCCATAATTTATTATTAAATTTAACATAATTATTAGGATTTTTTCCAATATATCTAATATTACTATCACCTGTATTATCATTTGCTAAATTAGTGGTATCTTTACTTGCCTCATTTTTAATACAGGTCGCAGCATTTGTTCCACTTTCACCGCACTTAGAAATATCATTCATTGGCTTTCCAAAATACAAAGTACATCTTATTTTTGAAGCTTTCAAATTTAATACTATTGGTGCCCAATTATCTTTATCCCATTCAACTGTTGCATCATTATCACATTCAGCTTTTTCAAATATTAAATTACTCCCTTTTTTAGGAATATCATCTAACCAACCGTTTGTATCACTATTATAAAAAGCCAAAATTGGTTCTTCTTGATTATTATTTAAATATTTTTTATAACCAATTATTAAACTTATTCCAAATATTAGTATTAATACTGCTATTTTATATTTTTTCAAACTTACCCCTCATTCCTATAATGAAACCGTATATGGGTCTTCTTTTGTACCACTTCCACCAGTTATTTTAACTGATGATTTTAAATAGGCAGTTGGAAAAACTCCAGATGTATCTTCTCCAAAACCAGTAGTCATCTCAGTTAAATATCCACCAAATTCTAATATCTCTTCAAGAAAATATACATTAGCAGATTCATTAAAAGCATTTACTGGTGTAATTGTCCAACCAAAACCATTTAACCAATTATAATCATCACAATGATTTTTAACATACGGATGAAAAGAGTAACTATATGCTCTTAATTGAGTATTTAAACAAACTTCTCTTACATCTCCACCTGTAGCAAACCCATGATCACTTACATAGGGTAAGCCAATATACCCTACCCAATGAGTCGTTCTTGGAACATCATCATTGCATCCATCTGAATCATAATCGTTTTTTGAACAAATATTACCTGCATTTGTACTTCTTTCTGCTTTATAAAAACCACTAGCTGTATCTTCAGTAGAAGTCAACTCCATGCCATCTTTATCAAAAGTTCCAGTATTCCAATAAGCTTCACCAATATAAGACTTAGCAGTTGAATTTAAACCTATATTTTCATAATTACACGGCAATGTTTTATTATTATATAACGTATAACAAGTACCATTTTTACTATCCCAAAATAAACTATTATTTACTAAAGCATCTTCTTCACAAGTCATTTCAGTATAATACTCGCCAGTACATTTTTCCCCCCTATTATTAGAATAATTAGGGTTCAGAAGTTTCATAATATCAGCGTCAGACCATTCATTAACACCACTTCCACCATTAACGGTTTCATCAGAAGTATCCCAAGCTAAACTTCCTATATCGTTATCTCTAATTATTTTTAGCCTACTTTCACCCGCGCCGCTTTCACTTGGCTTTATGTTATTCATCACTCCAATGATACGCCATAAAATAGGTTCACCTTTTTTATGGGTAACTTCTTCATGACATAATTGAAAAATTTTATAGCCATCAGGCAAACTACTCCACTCAGGGTTTGTTATGTTTTCCTCCATCATTTGACAAATTTCCATGGAATCATATTTAAATTCTAATATAGCGTCTTCATCTTCTGTCGACTGCAACGTTATTATACTTTTTACTACATCTTCTGGATATGTTCCATTACCAATATCTATATAATTATTAGGCTGTAACCCAATATATCTTAAATTATTTTCAGCTGTTCCATCAAACGCTAAATTATCTGTATCATGAGTAGCATTATCTTTATAACAAGTTGCTGCATTTGTTCCATTTTGACCACATGGAACCACATATTTTGATATATCACCTTTTTCATTAAAGTATAACATACATTTTGTTCTAGCTTTCGTTAAGCCCATTACTTTTGGTGCCCAAGAAGTATTACTCCATTTTATAGTTGCTCCGTTGTCACATATAGCTTTTTCAAAACCTAAATTTTCGCTATTACCTTTCTGTGGCATTTCATTTAATATTTTATCATCTTGATAGTATTCAAAGTATATATCAGCTCGGCCATAGTAATTTACTTTACCATTTACAAATTCAAAACCTTTATTTACTTGATACATAGCAAATGTCTTACCTAACAGCAAACCTACTCCTATTGAACAAGCAACAACAAAAATAGTCATAACTAACTTTCTTTTCTTTTTGTCGTCTTTATGAAACCGTTCTAATTTCATGAGCACAGCCTACTTTCTTATATAAGATCATAACATATGACCCCCCCAAGTCAATAATTTTGCAAAAAAAAAATAGTGTTACGAATTTTTAAACTTCGTAAACACTAACTTTCTTTTTATCTCTTCCTAAGCGTTCAAATCGAACAATTCCAGTTATTTTAGCAAATAGAGTATGATCCTTTCCCATGCCAACATTTGTTCCAGGATAAATCTTTGTTCCTCTTTGCCGATATAAAATACTTCCTGCGCTAACTGTTTGTCCATCAGAAGCTTTTGCTCCTAAACGACGGCCTTCACTATCTCTTCCATTTTGGGTAGATGTTTGAGCTTTTTTATGAGCAAACAATTGAAGATTTAATATCATTAAATTATTCATCTTCTACATCCTCTCTAATTATTATATTTTTAGGATAATCTTTATTCATTTCTTTTAATAAATCTATCATATTTAAAATCAACAAATAAACTATTTTATCCTCTTTCAAAACTTTCAATAAAACATTTTCTTTAACTTCATAAAATATTGCATTCTGATCATATCTTAAAATTGCATTAATAGTTGTTGTAAAAATAGCAGAGACACCTGCACATACAATATCTTTTCCATAATCATCATACAAAGCATGACCAGAAAATTTAATTTGTTTTATTTGAGAATTATTTTTTTTAATTGTAACTGTTATCATTATTTCACAATTTTTTTAACAACTAGTTTTGTATATGGTTGACGATGTCCTTGTTTTTTACGATACTTTTTCTTTGGATGATATTTAAAAACAACAACTTTTTTCTTACGACCTTGCTTTTCTACAGAGCATATTACTTTTGCTCCTTTAACAACAGGATCGCCAACTTTACCATCAACAAATAATACTTCATCAAAAGTAATTTCATTTCCTGGTTCAACATTTAACTTTTCAACATAAATAGTTTCACCCTCGGAAACATAATATTGTTTTCCACCTGTTACAAAAACTGCTTTCATTTCTTACCTCCTTCATATAAATCAAGACGCGCCTTAAAGGTACATATTTGTTTAAAAAACCTTTTTCGTGCGGTTTTATAAAAGCATAAATCGGGTGTTTTATAAAACAAGTAAATTCTATCAAAGAATAACAAATTTGTCAAATACTAACTCGATAATGAATATGGAGAATCACTAGTCCCACTTCCACCAGTTATGTTAACTGAAGACTTTAGGTAGGCTGTTGGCCAGACCCCGCGCGCGCCGTAGGCGTCGCTGAGGTAGTTGACATACCCGTCAGAATAGACAAGGAACACATCGTACGAGTTCGAAGAAACCGGCGATAAAGTCCAATTATATCCACTACTTGGTTTTAGCCAATCATTATTTGCACAATCTGTTTTATAGTTACTTC
>CANRJL010000022.1 GCA_947630935.1 uncultured Bacilli bacterium
ATATTGTTCCACTAATTAACATTGTTATAACTACTATTATTTTAGTTGTTTTTCTTTTGGCTAGTTTTTGTAATTTCATGGGTTATATCCTACTTTCTTATTTATGATTGTAACATATAACCCCCCCCCCTGAGTCAATAGAAAACAAGAGTGTTAGCTATAATTTAAGCATATTTTTGATAAAGTTTGCAAAAAATTTCTAAATGAATTTCTTCATCTAAAATTATTCTTTCTATTAGGCTTTTAACATAAATATCTTCAATAGAAAGTAATAATAAATGATAATTTTGAATTGCTTGTTTTTCACTTTCAATATCTATTTCTAACATTGTTTTAGTATCCATGTCATAATATACTTCGTTACTATCCCAATATTTTACTCCATAAGTACAATCAGCATAAATTGGTGGATTTCCTAATTTAGTTATAGTTTGGCCTAATAAAAATAAGTGATGCATTTCAACTTTACTAATTTCTATAAGTAATTGGGATAGTTCTTCATTTTTTTCTTTTAAAATTATACTTTGATAAACATATAAATGAATAGCTGTTAATTCACCTTCATTGGAGGCATAAACATGGCTTAGTAATTGAGCTAATTCTTTAGATTTTTTTTCAACTTTTATTTTTGGATATGGTTGTTTATTGGAAACATTCACTTTATCACCTATCAAAAGTGTATGTTTAAATTAAAGAAAAATTTACTTAGTTTGCTTATTTCTTTCTTTTAATAGATTGAATAGAAAAAAACATTGAATTGATATTTCAATGTTTACAAGCCACCTCCTGAACCAAAGGAATCTAATTCATCTTGAGTGGCAATGATGTTAATACGCATTCGCCTGTTTCCACAGACAAAAAGGGCTTCTCCTTGATTATAATATTTTATACTTTCTTTTTCGCTTTCATTTAAATCAATTAATTTTGATAAATCTTCAATAGCTTGTTTTCTTAAACCCATTACTAAATAGTATGCAGCGTTGTCAAAAATAGCTTTACCATGAGTTATTACACTAGGAGCAGCAAAATCAGTTGGTTGTTGGGTAACTATTATTGTTCCGGTATTATATTTTCGACTTCGTCTTTGAATTTGGGCTAAAAATTCAGCACCTAACTCATTTTTAGTTGATAATAAAACATGAGCTTCATCAACATACATAACAGTATTAACAGTTGGGTCTAAACACAAGCCCCATGCATATTTTAAGACATTAAAGAATAAAGCATTACGGACATTTTCGTCGGCATTCATTAATTCCTTAATATTAAAGACAATGAAGTCACTGTTAATATTTAAAGTAGTATGGCCTGTAAAATAATAACGTAATTCTTTTACTAATGGTCGTATTTTTAATTCTAAACGTTCCATTATATCTCTTTCATGAGTACGGTCAGTCATAGATAATAAGCGACCTTTAATTGTGGCATACACATCATCAAATGTAGGATAATCGGCACTTGTGAAACGAGTGTAATCACTATCATAGTCTATTTTATAACGTTTATATGTATCTTGAACTACTTCAGTAAACATAGTTAAAACATCTTCTTCAATATCAGGACTATAATATTTCATAAATGCTTTTAATTGTTGGATAGTTCTGGTTAATACAGTGTAGCCTAAGCCTTGGTTTATTTCTTCTTCATCAGCATCGATAACTATTTCTAAGGGATTGACCATTCCAAATTCGCCACCCTTACCTAAATCTAGAAAATCACCACCCATATTAGTAGCCATATCTTTTAATTCACCTTCAGGGTCGACACATACAATTTTGTATTCATTTCTTATATGGCTGCGAATTAGCAATTTAGCTGCAGTAGATTTTCCTGAACCAGTAGTACCTAAAATAATCATATTAGCATTGTTACGGTTATGCTCTTTTTTTATTTGATATAAAAATTGATTAAATAAAACTACACCTCCAGAAAAATCGACACCAAATAAGGTACTGTTTCCAGGGTCTTTAACGCTATCAAAGATAAATGGATACATGGCCGCAATGGTAACAGATGGAATAGGCGCGCCCACCCGTTCTTCGATATCTTGTTTAGGAAAGATTGGAAGCATTGATTTAATTACTTTTTCTTGTTCAAACATTAATGAAATACCACGCATTCCTAAGGCATCTAAATAATTTCTAACTTGCATTTTTTTAGTGTTCATTTCATCTTTGGTATCAGCTGAAATAAAGATATGCAATTGAAAATCAAAAATACGTGCTTGAGTCGCTACTAGCATTGATACAAATTGTTCTAGTGATTCGTAATCTTGTCTTATTCTTTCTTGAATAGTCCGGTCACGTTCTGTTTGATAACGGCTTTTTAAATCAGCTATTTCTTTGTTAATCATTTTTTGCAAAGTTGATAATTCAATTGGAATATGTTTAGCTACTATTTTTATTCCGGAAAGATTTGTTAAATTGGCTAAATATCCTTGAGAAATATATTTAGGAAAACTAACAACTGTTAAAATAGTACAATATTTGCCACTCATCATAAATTCTGTTGGTTTAAATTCTACTCCTTTAGGAGCTATTTGAGCTTTTAAATTCATTCTGGACTCACCATCCCACTAAAAGATGTTACAACTCCGCCATTAAAGAAATTATCTAAAATGACGCGTAAATCATTATTTGATGTTTGCTGACTATTTAAACCACAGTTAGCAAGGTTACTAATCATTAGGTGAAGACGTTTTTGAATAACATCCATTTTTCTTTCTTTAAATAAAATATAATATTCTGTATCTACGACGTTATATTCAGCAGACATAAACATATTTGCTTTATTAATATCTTGCGTGATTAATTTTCTGGTATTTGAATTTGTCGCGTTGTTAAATAATATTTGTAATTGTGATAGATAAACTTGGATATCTACTGGTCTATCAGCTACTACTAACCAAAATTCAAAATTTATAGTATTGTAAAAATTTTGTAATTGATAAATTGCATTATCTCTAGTTCCAGAATCTAAGATAAATATATTACGAGGGGCAACTTTAATTCCTGTGACATATTCGCCATTTTCAAGTTGAATCATTCCGTTTAATATATTTTTAATAGGAACCCAATCTTCACTCCATTTGCTTAATAATTCTTTTTCTTTTTTATTTTTCGACATTGTAGATACACCAACCTTTCCAATAATATCTTTTACGTCCTAAGAGGAATGTTACTATATTTGTAATTAATTGTAACACATTATGATAATTTGGTACAGGTATAACTAAAAAACCGGAAATTAATGCTGGTAATAGAACTATTAAAGCTGTTGTAAAATCCATTCCTTGAAAGACTAAAAGCATAATCATTGTCACAGTACATCCTGTGCCAAATATTGCTAAATCTATTCCAGTAAAAAAGCCTAAAATTAATTTTGATTTTTTGGTATTTGCTGGAATTAAATAATTATTATTCATCGTCTTCTCCCCTCCATTCTTTTGCGATCTTTATCCTTTTCTAAATATTCTTTTGTATATCTTAAAGCTTGTTTTTGCTGTTCTATTATTCTTAAATTATAATCATTCAAATATTTTTCGCTTTCTATGTTACTTTTTTGGATATCTTGCCTATGAATAGCTATCTCTAATTGATTAATCAAATTTAAACTTTTTTTATTAATATCTTCTAACCAATAGTAATTATTGAAGTTAGAAAACAAATTTTTAACACTAGATACATCCATTTTTATTATTTCATATAATTGCGAAATTTCTTCATTTGTAACGGTCTTACCACTATCATCAACTAATCGACATAAAACAGAATTAATATATCTAATTTTGTTTGTTGTTTTTAACTGATTTAGTGTTTTTTGTAATTCTAACCATTTATTAAAATTACTAACTTTAAAATTATTAATATAATTTCTTAAGCTAAATATATTTCCTTTGTAACTATCTATTATTCCTTGAAATTGCGAATCTATTTTTGCAATCTCATTTTCAGCAATTGTTTCAATTCTAGCAATATTTTGAACTATACTATTTAACTTTTCCAATTCATTTGTTAAATTTCTCATATCGTAATTAATTTCATCTAAACTAGAATCTATATTAAATTTTTCAATTGTTAAAGATTGCTTTTCTTTACTATTAAGACTATCAATTTTTCTATCTAAACTATCCGCTGTAGTATCTAATCCTATAGTATTTCTTATATTATTAACGATTCTATTCAAGAGTGCCATTTTTATCCCTTCTTCCCAATATCACGGTTTGCAGAAGCGGCACGATAACCATTTGTTTGTTTATATGTTTCAACTCTTTGTTTTTGAAGAGCTTCAACACGGTCAATTTTAGCTAAATTATCTGTATTTATTTCTTCATCAAGTTCAATACTATGAATTCGACTATTTAAAGTGTTATTTTGACTTTGTAAAGTCTTTTTAGTAGTGTCTAATTCAGTAGAATTTGTTACTCTTGTTCTGCCCATAGAAGCTAAATCAACATTTAACTTATCTACTTTTGTACTAATGCCGTCAAATTTTAATGCATCAGCTGGATTCATAACTCTATCAATATAATCATTACTCATTTCATCTTTTAGTTGAGCAAGTTTCATCCGGTAGTTACTAATAATTTCGGCATGTTCTTTAACAGCATTTTCAAATTCGGATTCACTTTTTTTAGCATCGACATATTCAGCTTGAGCTTTGGCAAATTGAGCTTTAGCTTGATTATAAGCAGCTTGGTTAAAATAAGTTCTTCCATTAACTGTTTGGCTAAAATCTTCTCTTTTAGGCGCAACTGGAGGCGGTGGTACCTCTGGCTTTTTAGGGGTCATGCTTTTCTCTAGTTGATCAATCCAATTAGATATTTGATAATAATTTCCAGTAAAAGTACCATAATTTTTTTCACCTGGCGCTAATTGAATTGTTTTATTGACTTCATTTGCATCTATTCGCTCTATTCTAGAAGTAGCTAAATCTCTGATTTCTTTTTCAGTACTAACAATTCGTTGATTATTATCAACTTGTCTTTTGAAGTTTCTAATATCTTCTTTATTAGCTTCAGATTTTGATTTAATGGTAAATTTTCTTTCTTCTATTTGTTGTTTTGTATAATGGGTGCCATCTACTACGTAATCATTAAATTCTCTTTCAATATTTCTATCTAATCTTTCAGCTTGAGTACCCAAACCAAAAGTCCTTCTAATGTCATCTACTCTTCTACTAGTCCATGTTGAACCATTTTCTTTAGCTTTTAAAACTTGCTGTCTTAAATTAGCTTCTTGGCCTATACCTTTAAAGTCACCATCTTTCATTCCTTTTTTCCAGCCTCTTATTGTCGCAAATGGATTACCATGTGATGCAACTAATGCACCAGCTGCTGTTCCAGCGGCAAAGAAGCCACCGGCTTTTAATTTGTCTTTTATACCAAGTTTTAAGTTACCTGAATCTAAGCCTAAAATTTCACTTATCATTTTTGGGGCTTGTTTTGCAAATGCTAATAAGCCCATTAAAATAATAGCTAAAACAATTAAGCCTTGAATACCACTTGTAGCATATTTAAACATGTCTAAGCTACCAATTTCACTAAAGAAATAAATTACTAAATACATTAAGCCAACTCGAATAAATACTTCAAAATAAGTTGATAAAGTTAATTTTAACCATTTATCAAATGTTCCTTTTTTACTAGGAATTATTCGCATGACAATAGGAATTGGGGCAATTAATTGGCAAAAAGCAAACTTGACAATTCGAATTCCTAAGTCCAAACAAAAGCTAGCAATTAAATATAATAAAACAGCACCCACAATTGTAGATATAATTGGAGTATATGTTAATTCAACATCTGTTCTGGTGCTTAAAATAATTGGATCACCATTGTCATCTTTTCCTATAGTAGCTTCACTGATTAATGGCTGAGCTTCAATCGCCCAATCACTCATTCTAGTTATTTTTTTAAAATCACCTTTGTCAATTAAATCAGCTTTTAAATCAAACCAACTATAATTATTAGTTAATCTTACATTATAATTTTCAGGATTTAAAAAGGGATTTAAAGCGGTAAAAGCCATGTAATTTCCATATATATCAATACTATCACTATCTACAGAATCAGTTCCAAAAATAATAGCGCCTATAGCATTTTCTTTAAATAAAATACCTTGTAAACGATAAGCATAATCAAAAATGGTTGGTAATATGCCTAATATAACAAGGGATATTACAATATTTTGCGCTATTTTGGTTAAGCTTTTATCACCATTAGTAGCTTTATCAGGATCTACTAATGAAGTTAATAAGGCGTATGCTAAGTAAAAAAGCATAACAACGCCAATTATAGCATAGACTCTTTTAGCAAAATTACTAAAAAAAGCATCTTGAAATATTCTAGCATCAGCTAATTTAATGAATATTTGATAGACTTGTGATACTGCCCAATATACTGCGCCATCAATTAATAATAATATTTTATGAAACATGTTATTTAACCAGCCCATTTTTTAACCTCCTATCCTCCGATATTGCATCGTGATAAATCATATAAACCAAAAATATTAAACATTAAATCTAAAATAAATGGTAATAAAATAATTAGTACTGTAATTATAAATCTTTTAATTGTTTTAGAATTAACCTTTTTTAAGTCACTTGAATTAGAAGAAGCAATAGCTTTTATATAATCAATAATTGTCAAAATAATTGTTACAGCTGGAGCTCCTATTTTTATTAAAGTAAAAACATTATCAAGAATTTTTTTTAATTCTTTTTCACTACCATCGGCATTTAGAAATATTGTTTCGCAAGAAAAATTAGTTGTTTCATTAGGATTTTCCATAAAACCATTAGGATATGGATCAGATGTGGAACCAGAATCTTCTTCTGAAGATGTTGAACTGTCTGGTTCTTCTTCATTATTGCTTGATGTTGTAGAATTATTATTATCATTAGGCACTAAAGTACTAGAATCTTCTTCAGTAGAAGAACCCATTCCTGTATCTATAGAGGTATCTAGGGAAATTGTTTGACTATATCTTAGACGTAAAATGCGATATATTTTTTCATTTTTATTTTCAGTTTTGGTAAAACTGATAAAACGACCTCCAGATGTTTTGGTATTGGTTAAGTCCATTGAGGCTTCATACCATTGTTGATTGTGGGGAATATTTTCATCTAAACCTTTGTAAATGCTAAGGCTATTATCTAAAACAACAATATCACCAGGTTTAATATTAGCTTCGCTAACATATACACCATTTGTAAAAACATGAGATTCAAAAATTTTTTTTAATCGTTCATCAGTATCACCGATTGTTTGAATCTGATGATTAGAGTCACTCCAAAATCTTTGGTTATTTTCTAAAACTCCAAATCTTTGTAAAACATGAGTAACAAATAAAGAACTTGTCGTTGTATGTTTTGAAGCACTTCTTGCATCATACCAATAAACTCTATTACTCTCGCCTGAATAAATCCAGTCGCCATCGCGGAGCATTAAATCGCTCCACATTTCAATGGCATCAAGCCATGATGATTGACTTCTAATTTTTAATTCTTTGGTATTATTTTCTAAAAGTTTATATTCGTCTTGGTTAACAGAGGTACTTATCATTTGGGCATTGTTTGGAAAAATAATTACTAAAAATATTATAATTAACATTATTTTTTGCATGATAAATTCACCTCTTTCTACAATAGACATTATACACTATATTAAGAAATACCACAATTACTTAAATCATAAAGTCCAAAGATATTAAACAATAATTCTAAAATAAATGGTAATAGTAAAAGAATTATGACAATAATTATTCTTTTTATTGTTTTCTTATTTATTTTATTAAAACTTTCTTGAAAATTGCGGAACATAATTGTTAAATAATCAATAATAGTTAAAATAATTAAAATAGCGGGACCACCTATTTGCATAATTGTAAAAACGCCATCTACTATTTTTTTAGACATTTTTTCTTCTTTATTACCTTGTTCATTTACTTTATAAAAGAATGTATCGCAAGTAAAATCACCTTTTTTATCTATAAATTCTAAACTTGGATAAGGGTCATCTAATAAACCACTTATGTCGCCCCCAATTCCACTATTAGTTGAACTTGTAGTATGGACTTCATTCCAATTTTTATATCTAGTAAATACTTTGAATGTCCAATTTCCAGGAAGTGTTTGAGGACCTGATACGCCATTGACAGTGGAACAATGAAAAAATAAATTTTGGTTATTTAATTTACCAACATAAATTCCCATATGATTATCTTGACCACTTAAAATACTATTGTTCAATGCTATATCTCCTGGTTTTAATTCACTTTCAGGTATTTCTTCAAAAGGATTATTGTGAGCAGTATCTTCGATATAGTTACTAGTTGTAAAACCACAATTAATTTCAGTTACACCAGCACGATTAAATGCTAAAGAAACATATGAAGAACAATCTAAACCTGTGGGATTTAAAGGGCATTGGCCATGGCCGCCACCATAGACATATTCAATATTTTTATTAATCATTTTGGCTGCTTCAATAATCACTTGGACTCTTGCTTCATCCATACTGGGAGGCCAAGATTCTGAGACTTCTTCTAAAATATCAACAATTGCAGGATCAATATCTTGATTGTCAAAATCATACGCTTTTACTAATGATGGGAAACTGAGTATAAGAAAAAATATGATAATTATTTTTATTTTTTGCATCTTATTTTCATTCCTTTCATTATTTTTTTACATTAATTCGCAAGTACTGATATCATATAAACCAAAAATATCAAATAAAAATTCTAAGATAAATGGTAATAATAAAATTATTAAGCCAATTATTAATCTTTTTACTGTCCTATTTAAAGCTTTTTTTTGGGCTTCTTTAGGATTGGAATCAGTAAGAGCTTTGATAAAATCAAGTATTGATAAAACAATTGCTAAAGTCGGACCACCCCATTTTAAAATAGTAAATAAATCTTTTAAAAATTGCCCTAGACCATTTAATTGACCAGTATAATTATTTACTAAGACTGTTTTACAATTAAAATTTTGGCTAGATAGAATAGTTGGAAATTGATAAGGATCTACTAAACTGCCTCCACTCCAATGATCTTTCTCTTCGTCGTCATCATCATTGTTTGGTGAGCCACTTAATATGGCATCACTGCCAGCTAATTCAACTAAAGCTTGAGCAATGGCTTGAGCTAATGCATCTTTAGAATTAACGTATTTATTCATATGTTCAGCATTATCCATAAATAATGTTTCTAAATAATAAACAGGAATGTTTCGGCTTGATCTATCCAAATTATTGATTGTTCCTAATGAGCCTATTCCAGTACCAACTAATGCAGAACTATCTAAGCGGACTGATGAGTTAGTGGTGCCTATTACGGAATCAACAGCATCAGTTATTTTTTTACCATTAGTTAAATATGGTTCTCTTTCTTCTTTAACCATAACTAAGCTATAGTTACCTCCACCAGCATTAAAATGTAATTCTAAAGCAAATAAATATTTATCAGCACCAACTTGATCAATATGATTATAGGTGTAACTGCTATAAGTACCAATAGTTCCTTGGACAAAGCCACAACAATCTGCGCCTTCAGGATTACAATTGCTACTTTTGTAAACGTCAAAATTGTTAAAATAGCGATCTCCTGCTATTTCATTAGATATCTCATAAGGAATATTAGCTTCTTTTAAATAGCCAGCTATTTTATCAATCATGATTCTTGCTTCTTCATTTTCATAATATGTTATGCCGTTTACAACTGCTTTAGCATGATTACAGTCATTTCCTTGACCATGGGCGGCTTCTAAAAGAATTCTTTTATCACTGCCACTGGCTGTTGAATTATTTACAGCTTGGGCTGTTTTTAAATCACTAAAAAAAGAAACGCATCCTACTACGTATATGGTGATAAAAATTATTAAGCTTTTGAAGATCCATTTCTTTTGCAAATTTAGCCACACTCCAAACTCTATTCACATTCTGAAACATTTAAAACACAGGTAATACATTCTTTATAACTATTTTCATAATTATTAACCCAGTTATCAATTAATGAAAAAACAAATTCAATGATTGCTGGAACAAAAAAGATTATTACTCCGGCAATTACTCTGGTCATTAAAGATATTAAAGATTTTTTTAAATTATCGTCTTTTCCACCGGTAATTGCTTTAAATAAATCCATTATGCCAATTACGATAAGAACTATTGGAACAATAATTTTCACTAAACGAACTATTTCGCCAACAATTTTAAAAGTACTTTTTAAACCAGTACAAAATAGATTTACGGCACTTACAGGTACAGCAAAAAAAATAGCGCCTAAAATAATTGTTAAATAAATTTCTTTTTTCTTCATATATAACACCCTATCGGATGTATTATAACATAAAAAAAGAGAATTCACAATTCTCTATCTTTATTCTGGGTTACCATTTTTTAGACCATTTTTTAGAATATAAATTTTTGCTTATTGAGATTGATTATTTATAAGATTTTAATTGAGGTAGTATTTTTTTAATTTTAAATTTAATTTAATCATCTAGCATTATTTTACAGCTGGTTGAGCTTGATTTTTATTGCCATTTCCTTTATTAACAGTTCCAGGTTTTACTACTTCATTGGTATTTTCGTTATTTTCTTCAGCTATATCACATTTTGAGACATTTAAGATGCATTTTTGGCAAACATCATATTCTGATTTAACATTGTCAAAATCATCAACTAAAGTAAAAATAAAACTGATAATGCTTGGAACAAAAAAGATAGCTACTCCGGCAATGATACGAAATACTAATGATTTTAATGATTTAGTTATTTCACCATCTTTTCCACCAGTAACGGCTTTAAATAAATCAATCATTCCAAAAACTATTAAAATAATAGGTACAACTATTTTGATAATGAAAATAATATGGCCAAGAAATTTTAATGGTTCTTTTAATCTAGTACAGGGATTATTATTAACGGCAAATAATTTAACACTAGCTACATTTATGTATTCCGAAGTTGTCTTGGCATCAATTTTTCCGATTCCAAAAAAGAAACTTAAAAGTATTATTCCAATTATTCCTAATTTTTTCACTTTTATTCCTCCTCTTCTATATTACATTGGGAGACATTTAAGATGCATTTTTGGCAAACATCATACTCTGATTTAACATTGTCAAAATCATCAACTAAAGTAAAAATAAAACTGATAACGCTTGGAACGAAAAAGATAGCTACTCCAGCAATGATACGAAATACTAATGATTTTAATGATTTAGTTATTTCACCGTCTTTTCCACCAGTAACGGCTTTAAATAAATCAATCATTCCAAAAACTATTAAAATAATAGGTACAACTACTTTGACAATAAAAATAATTTGACCAATAAATCTTAACGGCTTTTTTAATTGAGTACAGGGATTATTCTGAGCAAATAATTTAACACTAGCTACATTTATGTATTCTGGAGTTGTCTCGGCATTAATTTTTCCGATTCCAAAAAAGAAACTTAAAAGTATTATTCCAATTATTCCTAATTTTTTCATTTAATTCATACCTCCAATTTTGCATGATTCACTGCTACATGCATTGACATCACAATTATCATAATCTAAGATACATTGAGTACAACAACACCAAGTGTTTTTATAAGCACTCCATTCATTTACCCAATCTAGGATCATTTGAACGATTCCAGGTAAGAAAAAGATAACTACTCCGGCTATTAAACGAATAGCAATAGATTTTACAGCTGTCGCTATTCGATCATCTTTTGAACTTGTCACAGCTTTAAATAAATCAAATATACCTAAAACAATAATTAACATGGGAATTATAATTTTAACTAGATTTACTACCATTCCAATTACTTTCATAGGTTTACGAAAGTTAGGATCTGAGCATACATCTTTTAAATTCGTATCATTTATTGACCCCCAATTTGTTTCAGGAGCCTGAAATTCATATGTTTCTCCTTTAAATTTTATTTTATTAGAACTATTTGTTGTTTTGACTTTGGAATCATCTGGTTCATATGCTTTACAATTATCATTTTTACATATTATATAATTACCATCG
>CANRJL010000023.1 GCA_947630935.1 uncultured Bacilli bacterium
ATAGTTTTTTAGTCATTAAGAAGATAGTTTTTTCTATCTTTTCACGTTCTATCTTTTTATGTCTGAATAGTTACAAAATACAAATGGGATAGCGCTAACAAAAAGAAAGGAAGTCCAAAAATAATGAATAACAAAATAATTATAATTACTACTTTTATATTAATTATACTATTAATGACAGCTGGTTATTCTGCCTTTAATGCCGAATTAAAAATTAATGGTGATGCTCAAATAACAGGTAATTGGAATGTTAGAATCACAAATATCGAAGTAGATAAACAAACAGAAGGAAGCGATGCTGGAAAACCAACATATACTAACACAAGTGCAACTTTTTCAGCACATTTAAACAAACCAGGCGATGAAATAACTTACAAAATAACTATTACAAATTTAGGAACAATTGATGCAACATTACAAAATATTACTTTTTCCGAGCCCAAAAATAGTGCCAAAGAAATAATTTTTACTTACACTACTCCTGCTAAAGAACTAAAAGCCCACGAAAGCACTTCATTTCTCATTACTATAAAATATGATGAAAAAACTAAAAAAGTTCCAATAAATAATTTTAAAAATATAACAGGTAATATTGAATATATTCAAAAATAAGAAGCAGGTCTCTAATTGATTAAAAATTTTTTTTCCAACCAAAAATATTGCATATTATTAATTATTTATATCATCATAATAACTTTTGGCAAATTAAATATATATTTCAAATGTTTTGAACAATTTTTATGGTTAATGTTTATCTTGAGTTTTATATATAAAAATAAAGAAAAAATATTTATAAACCAAAAAACAATTTTTTTAGAATTAATATTTTCAGCTATTATTATCTTAATTCATTTTAATACTGGATGGATACTTGGCTTTAAAAAAAGTCCTTTAAATCACCAAATAATTAAAATGATTTTAACAATATCAAGTGAAATAATTCCTTTAATAGGTATTGAAATTATCAGATGGCTAGAAATTAATAACAAAAAAAAGATTCATTCAAAATAAAAGAGATAACTATTTTACTATTTTTAGCCGAGATTAACATCTACACATTATTCAAAATAACTACCCGAATAGAATTATTTCAATACTTATTTTCTACTATCATCCCTATTTTAGCAAACAATTTATTAGCATTATTTTTAATTAAAAATAATTTATTTTCCTTTACTATTCTATCAAATATTATTTATAGAATATATATTTTATGCTTTCCAATCTTACCAATTTCAAATTGGTATATCAAAGGAACATTTAACATTTTAGTTATTTTTACAATATACTTTATTATTAAACATACTAAAAAGAAAAATACTTTTATTCATCCCAAAAAGAAAAAAATAAGTTTATTAACTCACATCATAACCCTTAATATTTCCCTTTTTTTAATTTCTTTTATGTTAGGATTATTTTCTTATGAACCAATAGTTATTTTATCAAATAGTATGCATCCCACATTTAGTAAAGGCGATATAATTATTTACCAAAAAGAAAAAAATAATCTAAATATAGGTACTATTATTGTTTTTGAAAATAAAAATAAAACAATTATTCATCGATTAATAGCAGATGAAGGAACAATATATAAAACCAAAGGTGACAACAATAAAAATGTTGACAATATCAATATCTCTAAAAAAGATATTAAAGGAATTTATAAATTTCATATAAAATATTTAGGCTATCCCGCTATTTGGTTAAACAATTTACTACATAATTACTAATAAGAAAGGCAAGAATATGAAACATTCAAAACATCTAAATTTTTTTCTAATTTTTCTTTTACTTAGTAGTCTATTTTTATGGGAATATTCAAATTTTAAAATTAAGAAATTGCAAATAACTAATATTGTATCAGAAAATAAAACAGATTATTCAATTTTATTAAAACCAAATTCATTTTTTACTGAAAAAGAATTACCATCTAATAACAATTATGTATCAAATGCAATTGATAAAATAAATATTAATTTTAATTATCAAATAAAAAATCAAAGCCTACAAAATTTAAAATATTATTATGAAATAAGTACAACATTAACTGGATATACAACCGAAAAAGCTCAAGAAATTTGGAATAAAAAAACTATTTTAGAAAAAAATTATCAATTTTCAAATAAAGATTTTTTTCTAAACCAAAACATTTCACTAGATTATCAATTTTATCAAAAATTAAAAGAAGATTTTGAAAATACTTATCTCATCCAACTAGATACCAATTTAAAAGTAAACTTAAGAATTTATACTTCTGAAAAAGAAATAGATAACAACATTGAATTAAATATTCCAATCAATGATACAACAACTGCAATTACAATTAATGAAAACAATAAAAAACAAAAAACACCAATTCCCAAAATTTATAATATATATCAAATTACAAGTATAATTAGTTTATTAATAAGTTTGGCACTTATTTTCTTAAAATTTACCCAAAAATTTTCGAAAAATGAAAAATGGTTTCTAAATAAATATCATAATTTAATAATAAAAGTAACTAAAGAACCAAATATCCCTTTTACAAATAAAATTTATATTTCTAATGCCAAAGATTTTGGCCAAATTGCCAATAATTATAATACTTTTATTATTCTTTATAAAAACACTTACTACATTTTTACAACCCAATATACTTATATTTTAGATAATTAAAAAGGTAGATAACTATTTTTAGTTGCCTACCTTAATTTTTTTTCTTATTTTTCTTTAAATTTTTATTTATTAAACGAACTTTTACCCCTTTTACGGTAGAAAATTTTTTTTTAACACCATCTGGTAAATTAACTTTTAAAATTATATCATGAATTATTAAAAATTGCTATAATAATGTAGGTGAAGCAAATGAATATAATAATAATTGGTGGTGGAGCTTCTGGCTTAGTATCAGCAATCATTGCCAAAAGAAATGGTGCAAATGTTACAATATTAGAAAAAAATAAACAATGTGGTAAAAAATTATTAATAACGGGAAATGGTAGATGTAATTTTTGGAATGAACAACAAGACATCAAATTTTACCATTCCAATAATATAGATATTTTTGAACAATTTTTAAAAGCTAACAAAACCAAAGTATTAAGTTTTTTTGATTCTATTGGAATAGTTTCTAAAAATAAAAATGGCTACTACTATCCCTTTTCAAATCAAGCAGTTAGTATTTTAAATGCTCTTCTAACTGAAGTTCATAAATTAAAAATTAATATTATTTATGAAGAAGTTACAAACATTGAAAAAAGCCAAAACTTTAAAATAACTTCCCTAAAAAACACTTATTATGCTGATAAAATTATTATTGCAACAGGTTCTAAAGCATATCCCAAAACAGGTTCTGATGGTTTTGGCTATATTCTAGCTCAAAGATTAGGTCATTCACTAATTCCTATTTTTCCAGCACTAGTCCAAATAAAAGGCAACGCTAGTTACTATCAAAATTGGGCTGGAATTCGTTGTGAAGTAAAATTAGCTTATTATGAAAAAAATATTTACCAAAAAGAAGAAATTGGGGAAATTCAATTAACAGATTATGGTATAAGTGGTATATGTGCCTTTAATCTAAGTAATCAAGTTGCTAAAAGTTTAACTAAAAAACAAAAAACTGAAATTTTAATAAATTTTGTTCCCTGGTTTCAAGGAACTAAGAATGACTTTAAAGAATGGTTAGATAATCAAAATAAAAAACTAAATAAATATACATTAAAAGAAATTTTAGAAGGTTTTTTAAATCACAAACTAGTAAATTTGCTATTAAACCTTGCCAACATAAATGAAAAAACAACTTGGTCTCAAATTAATAAAGATAACATTGTCAAATTAATTATGGAATTTGCATTTATCCCTACCGAAGTATTATCTTTTACCAATGCTCAAGTTTGCAGCGGTGGCATTCCTCTAACCGAAATAAACATGAAAACAATGGAATCTAAAATAACTAAAGGTTTATATTTCACAGGAGAAATATTAGATGTCAACGGCGATTGTGGAGGATACAATCTTGGGTTTGCTTGGATGAGTGGCATTGTAGCTGGAGAAAATATTACTAAAAAAGAAGATTAAAGTTTCATTAAAAAATGATAACAACCTTCTTTTTTTTCATACAATGCAACATCTTTATGCTTATAAGTAACAATAATTCGCAAATCATCATTAGTTAAATTTAAAGTATTACCATTAAGTACTTTTTTATAATCTTTTTCACTAACTTCTACTTTCAAATATGCAAATAAATCAGTTACTAACAATAATGGAGTATTTTCATTTATTTTAGCTAAAGGAATACAATTTAAAATAGAAAAATCACCTTGTCTTATTCTTCGTAAAGATACCATTGTTGCCACCGTATTTAAAGATTTTGCTAAATCTAATATCAAACTCCGAATATAAGTACCTTTACTAACTATTACTTTAAAAGTAACATAAGGTTTATTTATTTCTAATATTTCTATTTTTTTAATCTCAACTTTCCGCTTTGGTAATTCTACTTCTTTATTTTCTCGTGCATATTCATATAATTTTTTGCCATTTACTTTTACTGCCGAATATTTAGGAACAGTTTGCCAATAAGTCTTTGGATAATCATCAAAAACTTGCCGAATTTCTTTTTCCGATATATTAACTTTTTCTTCTTTTAAAATATTTCCTTCCAAATCTAAAGTATCCGTAAGAATTCCAAACTGCATTGTTGCTACATATTCTTTATCATAAGCAGAAATAGCTGAAACAAATTTAGTATACGTTCCTAAACATACAATTAAAACACCAGTTGCCAGAGGATCTAAAGTACCAGTATGACCAACTTTTTTAGTTTTATAAATCTTACATAACTGATTTACTACTTGCCTACTTGTTAAATCTTTTGGTTTATCTACTAAAAGAATACCATTTTTCATTTTTTTATTTCCTTTCGATATTGAATAGAATACACAATTTTTAATAAAAAAGACCATGGTATAAAACGACTAAAAAATAAACCAACTTTCATCATTATTCCTGGAACTATAATTAATTTTCGTTTAAAAGTTTTATCAATAGCATATTTAGCAACTTGATAACTATCCAAACCTTTTACACTAAATTTTCCATGAGCTACTTTATTAAATTCTGTATTTACAGGCCCCGGACACAAAGCACTAATCACAACCGCCGAATGATTACGTCTTAATTCTTCATGAACAGCCATTGTCAATTTCGTAACATAATTTTTAGTAGCATAATAAGTAGCCATATTAGGCCCAGCCAAAAAACCTGCACTACTACAAACATTTAAAATATAACCTGAATTTTTTTCACAGAAATATTTTAAAAATAATTTCGTAAAAATATGATAAGTTTTAACATTTAAATCTATCATCTGTAATTCTCTATTTAAATCTGTATGGCAAAAATCACCAAATAAACCAAAGCCAGCATTATTAACAAATAAATTAATATCCTCATCCTTAACTTTCTCATAAAAAGAATATACATTTTTTTCAACAGCTAAATCAACAGCATAAATTTCCACATTTACATTTGCTAATTCTTCCTTTAGTAATTCTAAATTTTCCTTCCTGCGTGCGACTAATATTAAATCCCAACCTAAAAATGCCAAATATCTTGCCATATCTTTTCCAATTCCTGATGAAGCACCTGTAATCACAGCTTTCATAAATAACTATTTACCTCCTAAACTATTATCCAAATTTTTTACTTAACACTATCTTTAGTATAACCATAAATTTACAAGAATACAATCAATTAAAAAAATAAAAAACTCTCAAAATGAGAATTTAACGTACTCTTTTATAATTTTTATCAATTTCTAAATCTTCAATAACATTAATTGCTGGAGATGTAATAGCAGATGATTCTAGAAAAAAACCATGATAACAAGCATCATTTAATGAAAAAGGTAAATAACGTCCAAAAATTTCTAAAAATTGGCGAAAAGGTAAAATCATCTTACCATTTTCATCAATAGCAGATATTATAATCTCAGCATTTAAAGGATATAATTGATGAACATATTTAGCATATTCCATAGCAATTCTTTGCCCTCTTTTAGATAAAGTAACTTCAATATAGGTATCTACATCTAATTTTACATAGTTATCTAAATCTTGATTTTTAACAAAAATAGGACCTTCTAATATTCCTCCATTTACATAAGGAGATTGTTCAAAATTTTCATAAAAATTATTTATTAATCGCAATAACTGAATACTCACAGAGTTAACCAAAGGATTTTGCGAATCATTTTTTAGCTTAGCCATTCCTTCCGGTGATAATTTGACAATAGTCTGATCATTTAAATTAATTTTTTGCATATTTTAGCCTCCAATGTGAACTATTATAACGATTTAACAATTAAAAAACAAGTCTAAACTCGTTTTTTTAAAGTTTCCATTAATTTAGGCAAAATCTGCTTCTTTCTTGAAATTAAATTAGGCAAAAATATCCCTTCTTCAAAATCAGTTTTATCAAAACTATCCATCATTATTTCTTTAGAAAGAGAATTATATAAAACAAATGAACCATTTTTTATAACATCCGTTACAAAAACAGTAACAACAGAATATTCCCCTTTAGCTATTTCATCTAACTTATCTACATAATCATTGATTTTTTCTTTCATATTATCAAAATCCATCGTTATTACTTGACTAATACCCAAAGTAGCACTGCCAACTTTATAAGATTTAAAATCTTGATATATAATTTCATCAATACTCATGCCAGCTACACTACTTCCAGCCTTTAACATTTTATGACCATAAGAATTAATATCTTCACCACATATTTTAGCTAAAGCAATTGCCGTTTCTTTATCTTTTTCAGTAGTTGTTGGACTTTGAAAAATTAAAGTATCAGACAAAATAGCCGATAACATAATACCTGCAATTGATTTAGGAATTTTTACATGATTTTCATTATATAAATTATAAATAATTGTACAAGTACAACCTACAGGCATACACCGAAAATTAATCGGAACACTAGTACCAATTGCTCCCAAATTGTGATGATCTATAATCTCCATAATTTCGGCTTCATCAATTCCTGGAACGCTTTGGTCAAGTTGATTATGGTCAACTAAAATAATTGGCATCCGTTCAAAATTTCCAGCTTCCGTAACTTTAATCATTCCCAAACATTCCCCTTTTTTATTTAGCACTGGATAGTTTGAAAAGCCTTGACGATGTGCCATATCTATAAATTCAGTTAAATAATCTGTTTCATGAACAACACTAGGGTTTTGATTTAAAATAATAGTACTTACATAATTACTTAAAGAAATAGCATTACAAGTATTATAAGTATCCAAAGGACTAGAAATTACACTTACATGATTTTTATTAGCTAACTCTAACAAATCAGAAGATAACTTAAAACCATTAGTTAAAATAATTAAACTAATTTTTTTAGCTAAGCCATATTCTAAAACTTTATGACGATCACCAATAATTAAAATATCACTCGGATTCAAATGAACTTGTTCAATAAAAGTCTGACTTTGATAACTTGCTGCCAACATAGTTCCTTTAAACTCATCTTGAAATCTCGTAATCTCTTGCCCATTTAAAGCACTTAATAACTTATCATAATTAGTATATAAAGTATTTTTAACTGTGTGAATAAATAACATTGCAATTTCCTTTAAAGTAATTAAACTTACTAATTTTAAATCGTTACCAACAACCGGAACTGCTGTAAGTTTATGTTCTAATAAATAATCAATAACTTCTTTAATTGAGTTTTTATCATAAACATAAGTTCCTTTATTATAATGAACATTTCTAATTTGAACTTTAGCATTATTTAAATATTCTGGTTCTTTAACCCCAAAATAATTTAAAACAAATTTTGTCTCTTTATTAATATGTCCAATAACTCTGGCACAAGATTTTTCACCAATTTCATTTTTTAAATATGCTAGACTAATAGCCGAACAAACACTATCTGTATCAGGATTGCGATGCCCAAATATATAAGTTGTTTTCATCCATATCACCATCAAAAATATATCACATTTAAAAGAAAAAAACAAAGTTTTAAAATGAACCAAAAAAATTTTTAGAACATATACTATCAGCGAGGTGATTAAAGATGAAATATGATTATAATTATAATAACGAATTTTATACATATTTAGATAAAATAGGAATTAAAAGTAAAGAATATGAAATTTTAGCTCCCGAACAATCGCAAAACGAACAACCAGGCAAAGAGTATCTAATGACTCCCCAACCAATATTTGATAACCCAAATTACAAAGGCAGTGGCAAATTAAAAGACAAAGTAGCAATCATTACAGGTGGTGATAGTGGTCTTGGAAAAGCAGCAGCTATTGCATTTACCAAAGAAGGCGCCAAAATAGTTATACCTTATTACAATGAGCATCAAGATGCTTGTCAAACTAAAGAATACATTGAACAACTAGGAGGCGAATGCTTACTTTTAAGTGGTGATATTTCTAAACCAGAATTTAGTAAAAAAATTGTTGAAGAAACTATCAACACTTTCGGTAAAATTGATATCTTAGTAAATAATGCCGGTGTTCAATATCAACAAGATAAACTAAACGATATTTGTAATGAACAATTTGATTGGACTATGAAAGTAAATGTCTATGGGATGTTTTACTTAACCAAAGCAGTTTTGCCTTATCTTAAAAGTGGTGCTTCAATCATAAACTTAACCAGTGTAACATTCTTTTATGGAGAACCTCAATTAATTGATTATGTTACAACCAAAGGCGCAATCATCGGTTTTACTAGAGCACTAGCGAGAAATTTAGCCCTTAAAAACATTCGAGTAAATGCCATCGCTCCTGGCTTTTTTTGGACTCCACTCCAACCAGCATGCTGGGTCAAAGAAAAGATTCCATCATTAGGAGCAGATTCAGCTATGGCAAGAGGCGCAATGCCTTATGAATTAGCACCAACTTTTGTATTCTTAGCAAGTTCTGACTCTAGTTACTTAACAGGTCAAGTCATTCATAACAATGGTGGGCAAATAATGCAATAAAAAAGCAATTTGCTTTTTTTATTAAAAAACTAATTACTGAATAACTTCAAAAAAACCTTCCCATGGATCTTTTCTATTCAATCTTAAAATAGCTTTAGTTATATCAATTTCATTAGGTTTAACAGCATCCAATTCACTCCACTTAATCGGCATTGAAACAGTCGGCTTATCTCTTAATCTAACTGAATAAGGAGCCACACTAGTAGAACCATAACTATTTCTTACCCAATCAATAAATATTTTATGCCGTCTTTTTTTCTTACTCATATTACTTACATATTTACTAGGCCATTTCATTTCCATCAATTTAACAATATTTTTAGCAAATAATTTAAAATCTTCCCAAGACTTAATTGAATGAATTGGCACAACCACATGATAGCCCTTACCACCACTAGTTTTCAAAAAAGATTTTAAACCTAAATCATCCAATATATTCTTCAAATCTTTTACCCCAGTTCTTAAATCTTTTAAACTAACAGTTTCATCAGGGTCTAAATCAAAAACCATCATATCAGGTCTATTACTTGGAAGCCGACTACCCCAAAGATGAAATTCATAACTATTCATTTGAACTTCACTTATTAACCCACTTATCGTCTCAATATAATAATAATCTTCTTTCTTAAATTTTTTAATTCCTGCACTTTTAGTTTCTAAATGTTTTTTAAAAAATTTCTTACCATTAGGACATCTAATTGTACTAATAAGTCTTTTATCTAAAAATGGTAACATCCTTTTAGCAACTTTTTGATAATATAAAACCAAATCTAATTTAGTAACTTGAGGCTTAGAAAAAATTACTTTTTGCGGATTGGTTATTAAAATAGTTTCAACATAAGTTTGATTATCTTCTTTAATAAATGTTGCATTTTTAAATATTTCTTTCATTGTTCTTCCACTTCTAATACTTTTATCAATTTTAGAAATATCTAAATAATTAGCATATTCATCATTTTCTTTTAATAAAAGCCAATCATTATCTTTTATTTTAACTAAAGTCCATAAACCTTTTAAACGACTTCCAAATAATCTAAACTTAATCATTCCATTAGAATAATTTAAACATTCATAATATCCTTCATCAAATATCATTACTGTTCCTCCACCATATTCTCCCTTAGGAATTATTCCTTCAAAATTACGATAAGAATATGGATGATCTTCTACCATAACCGCTAATCTTTTCTCACCAATTTTATAACTTGGACCTTTAGGAATAGCCCAACTTTTTAAAACGCCATTACTTTCTAAACGTAAATCATAATGATCGTGACTTGCTAAATGATGTTGTACTACAAATCTTAATTTATGATGCTTAACTTCTCTTTTCCCAATAGGTTCTTTAGTTTTATCAAAATTTCTTTTAGTATTATATTTTCTTAAATTATCCATAACCATTACCTCAATATTATTTTGGCATTTTAATTAAAAGTTATGAAAAAAACAACTATTTCACTAATAATATTTTTAATTTTTAAACATATATTTTTTTAGGTGATATTTATGTTTATTTATTTTCGATTTAATAATCAAGAAGAAAAAGATAATTTTTTAAAGAAAAAACAAACCACTAATATCTTTTAATGCTTTTTTATGTTTAGAAGTCAAATCGTTATTATTCTTAAATTTATAACGAATTTCTTTGGCATCATGAGCCGGTTTTAATAAATTATTTCTAATTGCTAAATAACCATTAGAAATAAAATAATTAAAATTTACATAAGAACAATCTCTTTCTAATAAATACTGTAATATCTTAATATTTTTTTCAAAATTACGAGATATATATTTAAAAGAATCAGTAAAAAAAACTTTTTGTTCACTATTAACAGCATTTTCTAAAGACTCACATAAAAAAGTATTAAAACTAGTTGCATAACCATCTTCAATTACTATATTTTTTTCATTTGGTAATTGCTTTTTAGCAAGAGGTAAATAAACAATTTTTTGTTCATATATTTTCTTACTAAAATGACTTTCGTGTTTTTTCATATTAGCAATTTCTAAAATAATATGCCACGCTAGAGGATAAGAATTAACGATATTTAAGTAATAATTATCCTTATCATCATTATCCAATTCATGACATATCTTTTCTAAAGAAATATTCTTAAAATATCCTATTGCTTGAATAGTAATTTTTTTAATCTGTTCACTACTTAATTGAACTTCAAAACTATATTCTTTATAAAAATCACTATGAGCAGTTTCAATTAAACTATTTCTAATAGTACATACTACAAATGAACTTATATCAATATTACATTTTGGCAAATAAAACTTAGCTTCTTCCTTAGAAAAAAACATAATGCCATTTCTTACTTCTTTATTATTCCATAGTCTTAACAAAGATACCATTTGTTTTTGGACATTTTCTATTATATTCTCATTATTTTTAAGTCCAAAACCATCTAATAAAGCTTTTAATTTACTTAAATATTCTAATATTTCTTTCATTAACTACACCACTTCTTTTTCTCAAAAATTTTTATCCATCCCATATCTAACCAAAACTTAACTTCATCATATGCTAAAACTTCTTTACTTGGCATATTCAAAATATATATTTCAATATTTTTATTGTGAATTAAATTTAAAATAACAACATAGGTAAGTTCTGCTATTGAACTTGCACCAATATAACCTTTAATTCCATTTTTTTCTTCATTCATTAG
>CANRJL010000024.1 GCA_947630935.1 uncultured Bacilli bacterium
TATAACTAATTGGGATTTCCAGTACAATATTTTCCCATAAAACCCCAATAATATCAAGTGTATTTTGCAAATTTGCGATGAATTTTCCTAAAATTTCATTTTCTTCACTAATTTTTTCATTAAGATTAATCGTAAATGGATAATTAACTTCTTCCCAACTAATCGCGTCATGTAAAACCATGCTACCTTTAGCAGTCAAATCTAAATAATAATCTTGACTACTATCTTTAAAAATAGTAAGAGTTACATCTATTGCCGGAATATCGATAATTTCCGTATTTTCATAATATGTCTGAGGAATTATTATTTTATCTTGTTTATTTATTTTTTGAATAGGAAGTTTCGTATAGTCCATCTAAATCACTCTTTCTAACTGTATTATAATACAAATTGTTAAAAGATACAAATCATGATAAAATGAAAAACGAGGTGAAACATATGATAAAAATAGGAATTATCGGAGAATACAACCCTTTTCATAATGGGCATATATATCATATTAAAAAAATAAAAGAAAAATATCCTGATTCCCTTCTTATTTTATGTTTAAATGGTCTGTTTTTAGAACGAGGTGAAATAAGTCTTCTAACTAAAGAAGATAAAACAAAAATTGCCTTAAATTATCAAATTGATTTAGTTGTTGAATTACCAACTTTATTTGGTTGTCAATCAGCTGATACCTTTGCTCAAAAAAGCATTGAATTACTAAATAACTTAAAAGTAGATAAAATTATTTTTGGCAGTGAAACTAATAATTTAGAATACTTAATGAGTTTAGCTCAAAAAGAAACCGAAATTACAAAGGAAAAATTTACTAAAGAATTAAAAAAAGGCAACAGCTATCTCAAAAGTATAATGCATTTTCTTAACGAAAAAACCATTCCAGCTAATGATTTATTAGGTATTTCCTATTGTAAAGCAGTTTTAAAAAATCATTATTCTTTAGAATTAGAAACTATTTTAAGAACAAACTCTTTTCATGATAAAAATTCTAAAGAAAAAATTATAAGTGCGGAAAATATTCGGCAAAAAATTAAAAATAACGAAGATTATTCTTATGCCCTACCTGAAATTTCCCAAAAGAGTATTCAAAAAATTAATGAACAATTATACTTCCAAATAATTAAAAGTAAAATTTTAACAGATACTGATTTAACAAATTATTTAGATGTTAAAGAAGGAATTGAAAACAAATTAAAAAAAGAAATTAAAGAATCTTCTAACATTGAAGAATTTATTAATAAAATAACAAGTAAAAGATATCCCCGAAATTACATTCAAAGAATGCTTATTCATATCTTTCTTGGAATTACCAAAAAACATGCTAATATCCCATTAGACTATTTAAAAATTTTAGGTTTTAACGAAAATGGCCAAAAATATTTAAATAGTATTAAAAAAAATATGTCCTTACCAACTAAACCACCCCAAAAAAGTATTATCTTTGAATATGAACAAAAAGCCACTATTTTATATGACTTATTAATTAACAAAAATACATATTCTAAAGAAAAGTTAAATAAACCACTTTATATAAAAACAGCGCCTTGTTTAAATGAATCTAACCAAAAATAATCTTTTTCTTCAAAATCACATACAAAAAAGGACGAAGATTTCTGTAGAACAAATAAAAAGCTTGGTTTAATAACATTAGTATCTAATTTTAAATAACTTTTATGCAAAGTTAAAATAGTATTTTCATTCCGATAAACATCATGCATACTATGAATATTTTTATATTTCATATAAAAATAATTATTTTTAAAATGACTAAAAAGAGCAAAATCTAACTCTTTAATAGCAATAGGAACAATTAATTGTTTTATCATTTTATTACCTAAATAAATATCATCTTCATTACGATAATAAATCATTTCTAAAGTATGATATAATTCATAAGGATTTTTTTTCCATATTTTTTCACAAGAAGAAGTAATTTTAAAAATATAAAAATGACGCATATTCTATCACCAAATCTATAATAATCTAGAATATGCGTCTTTTTTGTCGAAAAAAATTTTATAATAAAGATTCAACTTTTAATTTTAAACTTTCATAATCATAGTCCATTTTTTGAAGAACTTCTATTGGTATTCCACTATAAGCAAAATCATTTATTCCTAAAATATAATCACTATTAGTAACAAATTGATTCCATACAAAACTATTACCAGCTTCAATAGCTATTGTTTTAACATTTGGGGGAATTATTGCTTGGCGATAATCTTCACCCATACTTAAAAATAATTCTACACTTGGTACTGAAACAACTCGTAAATCACGACCAGTACTAGCTAAATCATAAGCTATCTGCATAGCACTTACTACTTCACTTCCCGTAGCAATAATTATTCCATCTAACCTTTTTACTTCTTTTTTAATAATATAAGCTCCTTTAGCAACTTCTTTACTATTTGAACCAGGAAGCTTAGGAATACTGTTCTTTGAAAGAATCAATGCTGATGGTTTACTATTCTTTAAAATTGCTTCCCAACATCCCATTACTTCATTTATATCAGCTGGACGATAAACACATAAATTAGGAACAGACCGCAAAGCATTTAATTGCTCACAAGGTATCCGTGCTGGGCCATCTAAACTATCATAAAGCGAATCATGCGTAAATATATAAGTAACAGGTAAATTCATAAAAGCACTCATGCGTATTCCATTACTACATTCCCCATAATAACATAACTTAGTACTTCCAAAAACTCTTAACCCACTTAAAGCCATCCCATTTAAAATATTGGCCATTAAACGTTCATGCACTCCAAAGCGAATATTTTTCACTAAAGTATTTTTCGGAGTTTGAAAATCAACTTCTCCTAGAATAGTTTGACTAGCCAAAGCTAAACCAGCCGAACCACCTAAGAAAAATGGTGTTTTTGCCGCAAATAAATTCATAATTTTGGAATTAGTTTCCAATAAAGTCTCACGATACCCATCATTAATCTTATAATTAGAACTTTCAAAATAAATATCAGTATGTCCCGTTTCTAATAAATTAAAAATTTGACTTAAACCCGTACTCATTCTTCCTTTTAATTTATTATATTGCTCAAGCCATTTAGCAAATTTCTTTTCAGTTCGTTCAGCAATTTGATTTTGAACATAAATCTGACTATCTTTAGAAACTTCAAAAGGTGGTAAAAAAGAATTTAACTTTTTTCTAATATTTTCTGTATCATCAAAAGATAAAGGACCAGAATGCAAAATGTTTTCCCCGGCATTAAAAGAATCTGCTCCATACTTATTTACAAAAATAATAAGCGCTGGTTTGCCACAATCTTTAGCTTTCATTAAAGTATGAGCAATTTCTCTTAAATTTCCCATATCCTTTAGTATTTCAACATACATCCCAATTGCTTCATATTTTTTCTTTAAAGTTTCTGGAGTAAAACCATCTAATGCCCCATCAGCTACCACATGATTATAATCATACAAAAATACCAAATGCTCTAATTTTTGCAAAATAGCAAATTCAAAAGCTTCCATCGCCGAACCACTAAAAATATCAGCATCAGAACAAAAGCAAAAAACATTATATGTTAAGACATTTGCTCTATTTTCATCAATTTTAATTAAAGAAGATAAATACCGTTTAGCCATAATCATTCCAACTGCAAGGCCAACACCATCACCAGCAAAACCAGTAGAAGCATCAACCCCTGGTGTCATATTAAATTCAGGAAGTCCAGGAGTTAAACTACCACATCGTTTAAAATTCATTAAATCTTCTTTTTTTATATTATAACCTGCCATATGTAACATAGCATAGTATAAAGAAACAATATGAGAAGAAGAAAGTATAACTCGGTCTCTATTAAAAAAAGCTGGATTATTAGGATAGACATTCAAAACCTTAGAAAATAATACATACATAACTGATGCCATATCCATCGCAATTCCTGGTGAGCCACTTTTCGCGCGATTAATCATATCAATAGCCAAAATTTTTAATTCATTTATTGCCCGTACATCACTATTCATATTGTCACACCCTTTATAATAACCTGTAAAAAGTATATCAAAAATATACTTTTTAGTAAATCATTTTTGAACAAATTTGAATATTACCTCAATTCATATGTAAAAAATTCATTCGATAATGAAACAATAAAACTCCTAATATTATAACAAAATACATTAGAATAATTACACCATATTCTTTTAAAAATTTTTCCATAAATTATCCCCTCTTTCTAAATTTATTTTATATCACACATTTGTTCGTGTCAATATTTAAAAAAATAAAAATGTCAAACAAATGTTTTTCTCATAATTTGACAAAAGAACTATTGTATGCTATATTGTAAGTGGAGAGTGAAAAGATGAAAAATAAAGGAAAAAAGTTAACCCCTAAACAAGAAGAAGTATTTACATTTATTAAAAAATATAGTGCTAAACACGGCTATCCCCCTGCTGTAAGAGAAATATGTAAAGCTTTAGGTTTATCAAGTCCAGCTACTGTTCAAGCTCATATTAATCATTTAAAAGAAGCTGGAGTAATTAAAAATTCTAGTAATAAATTTCGCACAATAGAAATATTAACCGAAAATGAATATTTAACAAAAAATGATGATGTTATTAAAGTTCCTTTATTAGGCAAAGTAACAGCTGGAAATCCAATTGAAGCAATAGAAAGACCTGATGAATACTTTGATATCCCCACAGGTTTAGTTCCAACAAACAAAAATATTTTTACCCTTGAAGTAAGTGGCGAATCTATGATAAATAAAGGAATTTTTGATGGCGACTATGTTATTATTGAAAGGCAAAACACTGCTAACAATGGTGACATTGTCGTAGCAATGACAGATGAAAATGAAGTAACCTTAAAAACTTTTTATAAAGAAAAAGACCATATTCGCTTACAACCAGAAAATGATACTATGGAACCTTTTATTTTTCAAAATGTAACAATTCTTGGAAAAGCCATTGGCTTATTTAGAAGCTTTTAAAACAAGTAATATTTTTTCAAAGTATTTTAAAAAGTAGAATGTCAAAATTCTACTTTTTATCTGTTCTCAAATAATTTAGTTATACAATTTTAGCGAAAAAATACAACATAAAGAAGAAATAGTAAATAAATACTAAATGTAATTATCCCATTTAACCTATCTCTTTTAGTACTCTTTCCTTCTACTCCTAAAGCCATAGTCATTAAATAACCACCAATCAAACCACCTATATGAGCAGCATTGTCTATTCCAGAAACTAAAAAGCCTAAAAACAAATTACAAAAAATAATAGGAATAATTTGATTTTTTAAAACACTGCCCAAATATAATCGATAATGATAGCCAAAATAAACAAGACTTCCTAACAACCCAAATATTGCACCAGATGCTCCAACACTAACAATTGTTGGGTTAATTACACAACTTAACAAAGACCCGGAAATTGCACTAGCTAAATATATAATTAAAAATTTATATTTGCCAATATATGTTTCAACTTGAGTTCCTATCAAGTAAAGAGAATACATATTAATTAACAAATGCAAAATACCAGCATGTAAAAATACTCCTGTTATAACTCGCCATAATTCTCCTGCTTTTATTAAAGGTGCATATATTCCCCCAAATTGTAATAAATGATAAGCCGATAAATTTGTTCCACTAAGAGTATAAACAATTAAAAAAATTAAAATATTTATCACAATTAAAGCATTAGTAAACACTATTTTCTTTTTCTTAAAAACTTTTTCATATAACTTATTTTCTTTTTCCGTTTTTTGATTAATATCATTCGTAACATTCATAATCAAATCTATTCCTTTAGTATCAAGCATTAATTTATTATTAATATCCGGAAAAGTATCAATTATCGATTTTTTATTAATATCTTGAACATTTTTAACAACTACAGAATTAATATTTTTAAATTCGCGAGTTTTAATATTATCATTAACATCTAATAATATATTTAAAGCATTTATAGAAAAAGAAACAGTTTTCTTTTTTACTTGGTGCATAACATTTCTTAGCTTTAATAAGTCATAATCAAATTGTTCTTCATTATGAATATAATTAGCATTTATTCGAATAATTTTATAAGGGCCATCTTGATTTTGCAACCAAACTTCATCTTTTACACCATTAACAATAATTGGAGAATAATTTTGTTCTGTAATAAAATAATGAACTAATCTCATAATCATTTCATCTTTTTTATCCATCATAACTGAAGCCATAACTTCCCTCCCCAAATAATATTTTATAACAAAAAAGACTAATAGTAAAGAATAGGATTATTAATCTAAATTATTCAAAAATTCTTGAAATTCTTTTGGTAAAGGTACTTTAAAATGTAAAGTTTCTTTCGTAATAGGTTCTTGAAAAGTAATTTCTGAAGAATGAAGAAATTGACCAAAAGATGTAGTACTTTCCTTTTGATAAACTGGGTCATTATATACAGGATGACCAATATAAGCCAAATGTACCCTAATTTGATGTGTACGTCCAGTTTCTAATTCACATTCAACTAAAGTATATGAACAATACCGTTTTAAAACATGAACATGAGTAATTGCTTTTTTAGCATTCTTATCAGTAACTGTCATTTTCTTACGGTTACTGCCATCTCTCCCAATCGGCGCATCTATAATAATATTATTATTTTCTATAACTCCTTTTACTAAAGCAATATATTTCCTTTTTACTCTTTTATTTTTAAAATCATCAGCTAAAATAGCATGAGCTTTATTATTTTTGGCAATTAAAATTAAACCAGAAGTATCTTTATCAATTCGATGAACAATTCCCGGACGTTCCAATTCATTGCAATCACTTAAAAATTTCGTATGATACAATAAAGCATTTACTAAAGTATGATTTTTATTACCATTACCCGGATGAACTACTAACCCACTTGGTTTATTAACTAAAATTACATTTTCATTTTCAAAAACAATATCTAAATCTATCTTTTCTGGTTCTAACAAAATTTCTTCATTTAATTCTTTAACCAACGTGATTACATCACCATTTTTGACAGGCATAGAAGCTTTAGGTAACTTATCATTTACAAATATACAATTATTATTTAATAACTTTAAAATATAAGAACGCGAATAATTTGTTTGAGAAGTTAAATATTTATCTAAACGTTGTTTACTTTCACTATCAACTACAAATTTTTGCATAATCACTCCTCTTTTCTCTAAACATGCTAAATATTAAAAGAAATATTCCAATGACAATTGCTACATCAGCAATATTAAATGTCGGATAATGATAGCCAAAAAAAGCAAAATCTAAAAAATCGCGAACATAATGGAAAAAAATTCGGTCAATTAAATTACCTAAAACACCACCATATAATAAAGAAAATATAAGAACGCGTAGTCTTTGATTTTTAACTTCTTTTTCCATATTCCAAAAGAAAATAAGTGCTCCAAAACTAACTAAAATTAAAAAAACAACATGATTTTGAAACAGAGAAAAAGCCCCACCAGTATTATTTGTAAAATTAATTGTCAAAAAAGATGGAATTATGGTAATTACTTGATTTAACCAATACTTTTGAACTAAAAATTTCGTAATTTGGTCCAAAAATAACACAATAAGACTTCCTAAAACAATTTTTTTTCTCATAAGAAATTTCCTTTCTTTTTCATTATAACACGTATATTCTAAAATAAAAAAGGAAATACTAAAAGTGTGATTAAATATGAAAGAAGAAAAATTTATTAAAGAACTAATGGCTTTTATTCAAAAAGCAACATGTTCCTTTACTACTGTAAAAACTATTAAAGAAATTCTAAAAAAAGCCAATTTTAAAGAATTAGAAGAAACAGACCATTGGCAATTGCAACCTGGAAATTATTTTGTAACCAGAAACGACGCCACTTTAATTGCCTTTACAATTCCTAAAAATTATGAAGAAAGATATCAAATTGTTTCTAGTCATTGCGATACCCCAGCATTAGAATTAAAACCAAATGGTGAATATCAAAAAAACAATTATTTAAAATATAACATCATGCCTTATGGTGGTTTATTAAATTATGGTTGGCTAGACCGTCCTTTATCTCTTGCGGGACGAATTATTCTAAAAAAAGAAAATATTTTAGAAAAGAAAATAATAGATGTAGAACAAGCAATTGCTATAATACCAAGTGTAGCCATTCATCAAAACGCCCAAGCAAATAATTCATTAGATTTAAATATGCAAACTGATTTACAACCAATATTAGCTATCAATAATAAAAATACCTTTCTAAATTATTTGCAAAAAATCTTAAAAACAAAAGCTAATATTATCGATTATGATTTATTTTTTTACAACATTGAAGAGCCAAAACAAATTGGTTTTACTAAAGAACTTTTAATCGCCCCTCGAATCGATAATATAACAAGTACATATGCTACCTTACAAGGTTTCTTAGAAAACAATAATAACTCAATAAATGTCTATGTAACATTTAACAATGAAGAAATTGGTTCTTTAACTAAAGAAGGAGCCGAAAGTAGTTTTCTTTTAGATATCTTAAAAAGAATTGCTACTTCCTTAAAATTAGATTTATCCAAAACATTAGCTAACTCTTTCATCATAAGTTCAGATAACACTCATGCAATTCATCCCAATCACAATGAATATATGGACGACACGGGAAATTTACAACTAAATAATGGAATTGCTATCATAAAAGAAATAACAAGTACTACTGATGGTTATTTTTCAAGTATTTTAAAACAAATTTGTCAAGAAGCCAATGCGAGTTTTCAAGACGCCACCACTAAAAATGATTTAAGTACTGGCTCAACATTATCCGGACTAAGTTTAAGACACGTAAGTGTATCTTCAATAGATATAGGAATTCCCCAACTTGCTATGCACTCTTCATTTGAATGCTGTGGATGTCATGATATTTATGATTTATATAAAACTATTCAAAAATTTTATAAAACTGATATTATAATCGAAAAAGAAAAGACAAAACTTATTTTTCACTAGCTTTTGTCTTTTTCTTTTTATTTTGAGTTTTTTCATCATTAACAACTTTTTTACCATTTTTTTCAGAATTTTCATCATCTTTAATATTTTTATCTTTCTCAACAATTACAGCTTCTTCAACTTGATTAATTAAAGCATCATCTAAAACAATAGTATTAGCTAATAAATCATGAAGTCCTCTGCCATCTTGCCGAACCAACATAACAAATAAAGTAATATATAAAATAATATAACTTACTAAATTAATATTTTGATAAACAGGATAATAAGTATCGGCTGACATTACATAAACAATAATTAACTCAAAAATCGGAATTAATATATTATACAAAATAAGGGCTCTAACTAAAAAATTAGCCAGTGTCAATTGTTTATCATTAATACCCTTAACCCGCAATTTACATAATTTTTTACCAATTGTTTGCCCTTTATTCAAGAATTGGAAGAAAACAAAATAGCCTATAAAACAAACAGTTGAGACAACTACATAACTAACATTTAAACGATATAAATCATAAGCAATTGGTACTAAAGCTTCATTAAATTCTTCACTACTAATTTCATTATTTTGAAATTGTTCATTAACCTGAATAATTTCATTATACTTGGTATTATATTCTTCTTTATTAAGATTTATAAAAGGTAAAAGCATTACTCCATAAATAATAATATTCACTACTAAATAATCAATAAAATAAGCCCCTAAACGTTTCAACAATAATTTCACAAAAAATCCTTCTTTCTTGTAAAAAAAATTATAACATATAAATCTTAGAATGTCATAAAATTTTTAAATTGTAAGAATTAAAAGAAATTTAACATAACTTTAAAAACCAAAATAGATTATTAAGTATTATCAGTTGAACCAAATCCGCCTACTCTAGTTCCTTGAGCAATATCATGGTCAATAGTTAAAAATTTTAAAAACATTACTTGACCAATCACATCACCCTTCTTAATTTCCAATGGTTCTTTATTAAAATTAAAATATTGAAAATAAAAATGACCATCATTACTTTCATTACCATAATAATCAGCATCTACTAAGCCAATACTATTAGCCATAATAAAACCTTTTTTTGGTCCTGAACTACGATTTAATAAAATAAAACATTCATCATCCTTACAATAAGCTTTCAAGCCTGTTGGAATAAGAGTTGGTTTAATTCCAAATTCATAAGGTGGAATTGTTATATCTTCGGCAGCTTCAATATCATAAGCAGCACTTTTTTTAGTTTTCCTAATTGGTAAATGAATATTCTTATCTTCATATCCTTTTACAACTTCAAATCCTCTTTCTTTCATCGCTATCTAACATCCTTTCACTTCTGCACAATTATAACAAATAAATTAATATTTGTCATATAAAAGAGTTATTTTCTTTCCTTTTACTTCAATAAACCCTTCTTCTTTTAAATATTTAAGTTCCCTAGACATTGCACACCGGTCAATAGCTAAATAATCAGCTAAATCAGTAAAATTAAATGGCAAATAAATTACTCTTGAACCATATTTTCCCGACTCAATTCGAAAATATTCCAAAAGCTTATTTCGAATTGTTTTTTTTGTTAAAATTTCAATTCGTTGGTTTTTTTCAATAAATTTCTCATTAATAATTTCTAATAAATTCTTTATAAATTGATGATAATATTCTTTATCAGTCTGAAAACTTATTACCTCTTCATAATCTAATATATAGATATCTGTTTCTTCTTTTGTTAAAATATCATATTCAATATTTAATAAAGGTGAAAAATTAGTTCCAAAAACCCCATTTTCTGCCAATTCTTCAATAATAGTTCGATTGCCATTGTAATCAATTTTAATAATTTGAATAACACCACTCATGACAATTCCAATAATATTTTTTTCTCTAATATTATTTAAAATCAACTTATTTTTAGGGAATGTTAAACGATTTACTTCGAGCATGTAAAGTAATTTTTCACAATTTTTAGGGCTTATATTTTTAAATGGGTCAGTCATTTTACACCTTCTTGTAAAAAGAATAACATATTTTTTTAATTGTTGCAAATGCAACAATTAAATCAAAAATAATGTGCTATACTAAGCTTGTGTTTAAAGAAAGGTAAGGAAGTAAAAATGAAAATAATTAAACGTGATGGACACATGGTCGACTATTGTCCAGAAAAAATTGAAAATGCTATTATGAAAGCAAACAAAGAAGTTGAAGAAAATGAACAAGCATCACCAACTCAAATAAAAAATATAATTAAATATATTGAAAAATTAGGTAAAAAAAGAATGCTTGTTGAAGATATTCAAGATATTATTGAAGAAAAATTAATGAGTATAGGAAAATACGCATTAGCTAAAAAATATATTACATAT
>CANRJL010000025.1 GCA_947630935.1 uncultured Bacilli bacterium
TCGACCGATCGCTTAGAAGGCGATTGCTCTATCCAACTGAGCTACAAGAACATTTGTTGAACAACTAGATTATAATATAAATTATAACCAAATTCAAGAAATTTTTACTAACAAATTTATTTTTAGAAAAAAACTAATTAGTTAAAGTTACGTTTTTAACGTTTAAAGTATCTTTTAAGGATAAAGCAATTGAAAATTGAACTTGTTCTTTTATATCTTCTTCATATAAGCCTTCATATAAAGCATCGTTAAAGCTTAACTTTATTTCTTCTTCAAGTAATTCATAACTGTTTAATTGAGCTGAAGCATTTAGGTAACTTATTAAAGTTGTTTCTAAATGAGGGTTACTTTTTAAACGTTCGATGATAATTTCGACTTTATCTTTATTATTGTTTTCTAATAAAGTAACAGGAACATAATAAGAAATATTGTTTTCATGGGCTATATAATAAGTTGTTGTTTTTTGAACATTTTGAATTTTTTCAAAATTATAAATAGTATTTATTCCAATATCTCTAGTTAAAATATGAGGTAATTTTTTTTGAGAATGAGGTAATTTTTCTAAAAGATTGCCTTCAATTAGTAATAAAACTCCGTCAATTTCTTCTAAATCAGTTAGAGTATAAACTAAACATTCAATAATTTTATTTTCATAATTAGCGGGAATGTTTAAAAATTCTTTACTAAAATTGATTTTTAATAGTTTATCTTGGATATCAATACTTAATACTTTAGTGTCTTTAGGAATAATTGGACTAAATATGGTAGGAATATAAGATGTATTTTGGCTATCAATTGTTAAAAATGAAATTAATTCTTGAGCTAAACTTAAGGTTTCAGTTTTTTTGGTAATTACTTCAGTTCTGGCTACATAGTTTTCCTTATTTAATAAAAAGACAGGTGATGTTTTTCCATTAATATAAGTTGTTGATGTTGATGGGGTGTTATCGGCAGTGTTAGGAAAAAGTAATGTTATGAAAAATATAAAAAAGGCAAAGGTTGTTATTACAAATTTTCTTTTTGCAAAATTTTTTAGCACAAAAATCACCTAATTAAATGTATGTTAATTTGCGAAAAGAAGACCAATAATAGAATAATTTCTTAATTGAAAAAATAATATAAAATTGTTATAATACCGATAATTAGGAGGATATTAAAAAGATGAAGAAAAAATTAAAATTAAAAAAAGATGCTTACCTTGTTTTTTTGATATTAATAATTGTTTTGTTAAGTTTTATGGGTATTTTATATGCTTTTATTCATTTTAGTTTTCGGGATGAAGTTAAAAGTTGTTTGCATATTGATTATTCTAATGGTTCAGATATAAAGATAGAAAATATGAGACCGCTTACTATAGAAGAGGGCAAACTAAGTAATTCTTTTGTTTTTACGGTTACTAATAATTGCAAAGAAGCGAAAAATTATAATATTTATTTAGAGACTGCGAAAGATAGTGGAGTTAAAGAAGAAAATATGATGGTTTCTTTGAATGATTTGGCAGTTAAAAGTTTAAGTTCTTTTCCAGTAACGACAATTTTTAAGGAAGATAGTAATAGTAATCATATTATTTATACTAATTCTATTGCAGTTGGAAATTCGCTTACTTATGAATTAAGATTATGGTTAAATGAAGATGTTATTGTAGAAAATAGCAATAATCAAATGTATTTGGGAAAAATTTATGTAGATAAAATTAATTAATAATTTATTTGCTAAAATAAATGTGTTATACTTACCTTGTAATAGGGAGGTTATTATGGAAAAAGAGTATTTATTGGAGTATAAAAAAAAATTGGCAAAATTAAGTTCTAAAGAAAAAGAATTAAGAGATGCTTATTTGCGAAATTTATCTTTAGGGGTTTTAAATGGGCCACTTGTTGGTAATGCTAGTGTTGATAAACCATGGTTAAAGTATTATCCACCAGTTGCTTGTGATTTAGATATGAATATGTCAATGTTTCAATTATTAAAATATGCTAATAGAGATAATTTAGATGCTGTATCTATGCGTTATAATGATTTTAAAATAACATTTAAAAAATATATTGATAATATAGAAAAATGCGCTAAAAGTTTAAAAGCTTTGAATACTGAAAAAAAAGAAATTGTTTTATTAATTTTACCAAATGTTCCTGAATGTCGAACTTTAATTTATGCTTGTAATATTTTAGGAGCGATATCATATCCAATAAATCCCATGTTACCTTATAAAGATTTAGAAAAGATATTTGAAAATAATTTTGTAAAAACGGTGTTTATTTATGAAGGCTTTTGGGAAAAATTTTCGAAAATTATTGATAATTCATTGATAAAAAATATTATTTTAACTACTGGTAGGGAATCTATTCCACAACCTATTCAATTCTTTTTAAATTTTAAAGATGATATTAAGAATGCTGATTTTAAAAAAGTTTACAATCATAAGAAAGTTTTAAGTTGGCAAGATTTTTTTAAATTACATTATACAGTAAAAGAGGAAATTGTACCATATTATAAACCTAATGAGACTGCTGTTATTATTGGTACTAGTGGTACAACAGGTGTTCCTAAAGGAGTTTGTTTAACAAATGAAAATGCTAATGCGATGACAATTCAACATTTGATTAGTGATATGAATTTTAAAAAGGGTGATGTATTTTTAGATATTTTAATTCAATCAATTAGTTATGGTTTTACTGTTGCACATTATTCGGGAGTATTAGGAGTTCAAAGTGTTATGATTCCAAATTTAGTGTATGATTTTTCTGATTTATTAAAAAAATATAAACCTGACCATTGTACAGCTGGTCCAGTTCATTATGACATATATGCTAAAAAATGTCAGGAATTACAGCAAAGTCCCCAATATACTAAAAATATGGTTTCTGGTGGGGCTACTTTAGCGCCTAAGACTGAAGAATATTTAAATGGTGTTATTAATGGGCAAGTTCCTGATGAAAGTAAAATTTTTGTAAGACAAGGTTTTGGCTGTACTGAAAATGGTGGCGTGGCTACTTATGCTAAATTGGGAACTTATAAATATCGAGGTCTTGGAATACCTTTGCGGTTGGAGAATTTGGGTATTTTTAAGCCTGGTACTGAAGAAGAGTTAGAATATAATGAATTAGGTGAGATTGCAATTAGTGGGCCAACTGTAATGAAAGAATACTTAAGAAATGAAGTAGAAACTGCTGAAGTGTTAAAAAAACATAGTGATGGTAGTATATGGTTACATATTCAAGATTTAGGATATGTTGATACTGATGGGCAATTTTTTATGACTGACAAAATAAAAGATATTTTTATGCGGTCTGGGTTTAATGTTCATCCTTCGAAGATAGAAACTTATATTTGTGAAAATTTTAATGTTGTTGCTTGTAAAGTTGTGGGAGTGTCGCATCCTGTGCAGCAAATGGTTCCAGTAGCTTTTATTGAACCTCAAAAAGGGGAAAATATTGAACAATTAAAGAAACTTATTGAAAATGGCTGTTATAAAAATTTAGAAGAATATTCAATTCCTTATGAGATATTTTTTGTAGAACAGATGCCAAGAAATCTAGGTGGTAAAATTATGGCTGCTGCTTTGCTTAAAGATTATTCTGTTGATTATACAAATCATGCAGAAGAATTAGTTTTAAATAAAGTTAAAAATTAAGTAGTTTTTAAAAAGATGGAAAGTAAGGGTTATTATGATAAGTGTTTCTTTTTCTATTTGTAGTATGTTTTTTGTTTTTATTTTTCTGGTGGCTTATTTTTCTAAACAAAGAAATAATGTTGTCGAAAACAATATTTATGGTTTATTATTAATTAGTACAATAATTGGTTTAGGAATAGATATTGTTGGCTTTTTAACAATGAATTATTTGCCATTTGATTCGCTTATCAATGTTTTTATATCTAAAATAAATTTAATATATTTAATATCATGGATATATTTTTTAGCAATTTATTTTTATATTATTTCTTATAATGATAATTCTTCTTTAAAAATGAAGAGTATTAATAAGAAATTTATTGTTTGTTATTTTATCCTAAATATAGTTTTGCTTATTTTGCCGCTTTCTTTAAAAAGAGTTGGTAGTGAAATTTATTCTTATGGTTTGGGGGCTACATTTGCTTATTTAATATTTGGTTGTTGTTTAGTTTTTATGTTAATTTCAGTTTTAAAAAATATTCGAAATATTAAAAAGAAATCTTATATTCCTTTATTGGCTTTAATTTTCTTTGGGGTTTTAATTTTTACAATTCAATGGCTATTTCCTAGTATTCATTTGTTAGTTACAGGTCAGTCTATTGTTATTGCTATTATGTATTTTACTATTGAAAATCCTGATATGAAATTAGTAAATGCATTAAATATAGCTAAGAATCAAGCTGAAAAAGCTAATAATGCTAAGACTGATTTTTTATCGAATATGTCGCATGAAATAAGAAGTCCTTTAAATGCAATAGTTGGCTTTAGTGAATGCTTGCTTGAAAATGATGATTTTGAGCAAAGAAAAGAGTATGTAAATGATATTATAGATGCCTCTTATAGTTTATTAGATATAGTTAATGGTATTTTAGATATTTCTAAAATAGAAGCTAATAAAATTGAGATTATTGAACAAGAATATGCACCTAAAGAGGTATTTGATTATTTAATGAAGTTAATTCAAACAAGATTAAAGGAAAAGCCTATTGTTCTTAAAACATATTATTCGCCAGATTTGCCAGGGGTGTTAAAAGGGGATGTTGGAAAATTAAAGCAAATTGTTTTAAATTTATTAACTAATGCGGTAAAATATACAAGTAAGGGTGAGATTGCTTTACATGTAACTTGTGTAAATAATTTGGTTAAGCAAAAAAGTGTTTTGTATATATCTGTTAAAGATACAGGAAGAGGAATTAAAGAAACTAATTTGGAAAAAATCTTTCAGAAGTTTGAACGATATGATGAAGATAAAAATACAACAATTGAAGGAACTGGTTTAGGTTTGGCTATTACTAAGAGTTTAACGGAAATGATGGGTGGTAAAATAAGTGTATATAGTAAACTTAATGAAGGTTCAATATTTCGGGTATATTTAGAACAGCAAATTGTTAGCTTAGAAGAAAAGAAATTAGAAGAATCGCCAATTGTTTTAGATAATGTTGCTTTTAAAAATAAAAAGGTTTTAATTGTTGATGATTCTAAAATTAATCTTAAAGTTGCTGTTAATATAATGAAAAAATATCAATTTAATATTCAAACTGCAGAAAGTGGAGCCGAGGCAATTGCCAAAGTGAAACAAGAAAAATTTGATATGATTTTTATGGATATTATGATGCCTATAAAAAATGGAGTTGAAACTTTTTTAGAGATGAAGAGTCTTAAAGATTTTAAAACTCCAGTGATTGCTCTTACAGCTGATGCGATTGAGGGGATGGAGCAAAAATATTTAAATTTAGGATTTAATGGTTATCTATCAAAACCAATTGATAGAAAACTTTTAAATAATATTATTCAAAAATATATGAAGGGAGAATTGAAATGAAAGAAGAATTATTAGTAAATCATCATGTGGATGTAAGCAGCGCCTTAGAATTATGGGGAGATATAGATTCTTATAATGAAAATTTAAAAGAATTTTATCATTCGCTTATGCAAAAATATAATGAATTAGAGGGTTATAAAACAAATCATGATTATAATAACTATGCAATTTTGGCACATAGTATGAAAAGTGAAGCTAAATATTTTGGGTTTATGAATGAAGCAAATGTTTTTTTGGAACATGAATTGAAAGGTAAAGAAAATGATGCTCAGTATATTGAACAGCATTTTGCTGATTTGAAAAAAGTTGTTTTGCAAACTTATGATTTATTGAGTGAATATTTTAATGAAGGTAATTTTGCTAAGAAAAATATATTGGTTGTAGATGATTCTGATATAGTGTTGAATTTTATTACAAAGTTAATTGAAAATCAATATAATGTAATAAAAGCGATGAATGGCCAAGAAGCTCTTGAAAAATTAAAAATGTATGATATTTATGCAATTTTGTTAGATTTAAATATGCCTTATTCGAATGGTTTTGAAGTTTTAAATTATTTAAAAGAACATCAGTTAATGGCAAAAATTCCAGTAGTAGTGGTTACAGGAGATGATACTGTTCAAACAATTGAAAAAGCCTTTAGCTTTCCAATATTAGATGTTTTAAATAAACCTTTTACTTCTGAAAATATGCAAAGTGTTCTTGATTCAATAGTTGATTTTCATTCTAAAAATAATTAAAAAAAGCTACCAAATATAGCTTTTTTTAAATGGATAATTCTCCAAGTCTTATTAATTCGATAACGGCACTTGCTCTTCCTTTCACTTCTAATTTTTGCATTGCGTTTGATATATGGTTACGTACTGTTTTTTCACTAATATTTAAGTTTTGGGCAATTTCTTTAGTATTTTTATTTTGAATTAATAATTCAAATATTTGATGTTCTCTTTTTGTTAATATTTTTTTGGTCATTTTATCTTCCTTTCCATAAGACTTTCTACTCGTAGTTTATGAAAAGGCTAAAAAAAGGAAACAGTTATCCTTGAAATTTTACGGTAATATACATTTTTTTAGGACACATATCTTGAATTGTCCGGATAATATTATTAGCTAAATTGCTATTGTGTTCATTACTTGAAATAACAATGCTTATTGTATCATCTTTTATTTTAACAAAGCTATCTAGAAGATATTCTTTTTTTATTTTTTCTTCCATTTCTTGTTCTTTACCTTTTTTCGAATTTAAGGTCATTAGTGAATTATAAGCATTATTCTTTTCTTCACTAGTTTTAGTATTATCGAGGAGTATTGATTGATAATTTTCCATTTCTTTTAAAACTTCTTCATCTTCTTTGACTCGTAAGGCGACTAATTGAGAATTTTCAGTTACTTCATTTGAAACTAGTGTTGTTTCTTGCTCTTCACTAATAATTTTTTGCAAACTATTATCGGACATAGTAACATAATAAATACTTAATACTAATATTAAACTAAATAAGGTTACAAACCATAAACTTTGTTTATTAATCATATTTCCTCCCATCGTTTATTATACTATATGTTATAATTTTGAAAATAATTACATGATTTTAGGAAATATATGATATACTAATAATGAAAGTGAGAATGTTATGTATCAGTTTTCTTTGTTATTTATGAAATTTTTGCTATTTAGTATGTTAGGTTATATTGCTGAAATGATAACATGTTTTATTGTAAATAAAAAAATAACAAATCGGGGTTTTTTATGTGGACCAATCATTCCTATTTATGGAGTAGGGAGTATATTTTTAATTTATGTTTTAAACCCTTTTAAAGAAAACCCTATTTTGGTTTTTCTATTAGGAGTTATTTTAACGACTTCTTTAGAGTATTTTACTTCTTATATTTTAGAAAAAATTTTTCATAATAAATGGTGGGATTATAGTGACCAAAAGTTTAATATAGAAGGAAGAATTTGTTTAGTAAATGCGATATTGTTTGGAGTTGGGGCTGTTTTTATTATTTATTTTGGGAACCCTTGGATGACTAGATTTTTATTGCAGATTAAAGATAAAATATTGATTATTATTTCGCTTATTTTATTTATTATCTTTCTTTTTGATGTTTTATATTCTTGTGCTGTTGCTTATTCTTTAAGAAATCGCATAATTATTGTTGAGAATTTAAAAAATCAGAAATTAGCTAAAATACCAGGACTATTGGAAAAAATGTTAGCCAATCAATTAAAAAATATTAAAGGAATTCATAAGTATCCATCAAGATTATTAAAAGCTTTTCCAACTCTTTTTAAAACAAATGAAAAAGAGTTTAATATTATGCAGAAGTTAGCTTTAAAAGAAAAAAATTTGAAGAAAAAATTAAAGAAAAAAAGAAAATTAAAAAAGAAAAAATAAAAAAAGGAAATTATTCATCTTTTCGGATATATATCTATTAGAAAGGATGAATTTTTTTTATGAACATAGTTGTTAGACAACGGGATATTAAAGATTGTGGAGTTTGTTGTATCTTAGCATTGATTAAATATTATGGTGGTTATGTATCTTTAGAACGTTTACGCATAGATGCTTATGTAGGAAAAGATGGTACTTCGGCTTATCATATTGTTGAAACTCTTAAGAAATATCGTTTTCAAGCTTATGGTAAAAAGGTTATTAAAGAAGATTTAGAAAAACTTTATTTTCCTTGTATTGCTCATTTAGAGTATAAAAATGGTTTAACGCATTTTGTTGTTTTATTGAAAGTAACCCGAAATAGTGTTCAGATGATGGACCCAGCTAAAGGAAAAGTAACAATGAAAAAGAGTAATTTTATTGATATTTGGACAAATGTTATTATTTTTGCTAAGCCATTAGCTAAGATTCCTAAATTGCCAAAAGAAAAAACTATTTTTAAGATTATAAATTCGTTGTTAAAAAAAGAAATTTCCTATTTTATTCCTTTTTTATGGTTTAGTCTTATTGTTACTTTATGTACTGTTTTTATTAGTTTTTATTATCGCTTTAGTTTTGAAGAAGTATCTTCTTATTATGAAAGAACAACTTTTATAAGGCTGATGCTTATTTATGGTTTTTTTAATTTATTAAAATTATTTTTAGAAAATTTAGTTATGAATTTAAAGATTATTTTAACTAAAAATATTGAAAGCAATTTTTTATATTCTTTTCTTTGTCATTTATTTAGATTACCAATGGTTCAATATTTTAGTCATACTAAAGGAGAATTGTTAGCGAGAATTAAAGAAGCTGAAACTCTTTTAAGTGGGTTGATTGAATTTGTAGCTACATGTTTGGTGCAATTATTACTAGCTTTATGTGCATTTGGTATTATTTATAGTATTCAATCGCAGATTGCTTATTTGTTGCTTGGTGGAGTAATTATTTATTTTTTTATGGGGCTTTTTTGGGGAAGAAGTATTTATAGTCTTGTTTTAAAACAAATGGATGAAGAGGTTAATTTTAATACTTCTTTAACTGAAGGGTTAGCATTATTTCCAACTATGAAGCATTTAAATCAAACAACGTTTGTTTTAGAACGTTTAGAGCAAAGTCTTTATTCTTATCTTAAAAGAAATTATCAGAATAATCAAAAAATGCGAAGGCAAAATTTTTGGAAAAATAGTATATTTGAAGGTATTTTGTTTGGAAGTACAATAATGGGTCTTTATTTTGTTGGTATTCATCAAATGTCTATTTTTGATTTTGTTTTGTTAGAAAGTTTATTAACGCATTTTGTTTATCCGTTTGAAAAAATTATTCAGAAAATTCCTAATTATTATTATTTAAAAAGTTTATTTATGAAAATTAGTGATTTTGAATGTTTAGAAGAAGAAGCTTTAGATTATCCGAAAGAATTTGCTAATGGGGCAATTATTTTGCAAGATGTATCTTTTTCTTATGACCAATTTCATAATTCTCTTAATCATATTAATATAAAAATAAAAAAGGGTGGTCATGTTCTTTTATTAGGTTCCAGTGGAAGTGGGAAAAGTACTATATGTAAACTTTTACAAAGACAATTAGATGGATATGGTGGTTCAATTATGATTAAGAAAAAAAATATTTTGGACTATTCAGTAGCTACGATACGCCAAAATATAACTTACTTGAGTCAGAATGAATCTTTAATGAATGGTACGATTCGTGAGAATATTATATTTGGTCGAAATATTTTGGAAGAAAATTTTGAAAAAGTTTGTGAAATATGTCAAATTGAAGATATTGTTGCAAAACGAGCTTTTCGTTATGAAGATTATTTGCGGGTAGATGATTGTCCTTTATCAGGAGGAGAAAAGCAACGTATTTTGTTGGCACGTACTTTATTAAATGATACGGCTATTTATTTATTAGATGAAGTGTTAAGTGAAGTTAATAATGATTTAGAAGAAAGTATTTTAAAAGAATTAATGATTTATTTAAAGAAAAAAACAGTTATTTATATTACTCATCGCCCGAATGAAAAATATTTTGATGAGGTGATTAAGATTGGAGTTTAGTAATTATCATATTGAAAATATAGAACGATTGTTAAAATTAAAAGATTCTTTTTTATTTATAAAGTGTTTAATGGGAGGTGTTTTTATAATTGGGTTAATTGGTAGTTTATTTTTTATTAAAATTCCTCGGCAAGTTACATTGGAAGGTCCAGTAGAATGTCTTAAAAATGAATGTACTTTACTAGTTAGAATTTCTTCATCTTTTAAAATACCTTTTCAAGATATTAAAGAAATTACTTTTAATGAAAAAGAGAAAGTTAAAAAAATTTCTTTTGCAGAACCTTCAGTTGTTAATGATGGTTTAGTAAATAATTTATTGATTACTGTTTCCAATAAGCAATTAAAAAATAATCAGGCTGTTAAGGGAACAATTATTTTGGCAAATGAGAGTATTATGGGGTTATTTTTACAGTCTTTGAAAGGAGGTGAGGCTTTTGCTCAGTAAAAATGAATTGTTTGCTATTACTGGTGGGGCAATTTCATGGGGAATAGTTGGAATTATTGTAACCGCAGTATCATTTTTAGTAGGCGTTTTTGATGGAATTGCTAGGCCGTTTAAATGTCGATAAAAAAAATAAAAGAAAGGAGGTGAGGCTTTTGCCAATAAAAAAGCAAGAACTTTATGAAATTAAGGGTGGTCAATTTACCTTTTCAAGTGCTTTAGGAAGTTTTGTTATTGAAGCTCTTAATTTTGTTGTTGATTTAGGACGTTATTTTGGCAGTGCATTAGCTAATGCCATGCGAGGAAGGTGTTAAAAAATTTGCAAGTAGTTTTCTACTTGCAATTTTATGATTTATTAGTTTTAATTAGTATTTTTCAATATAAAGGTCATAATATTCGTCATATGTTATTTTTAAATCATGAACTTTTTTAGCATGTTCTAAACCAATGTAACGAATGTGCCATGGTTCTTCCATATAACCTGTAATAGTGCTGCCATCTTTG
>CANRJL010000026.1 GCA_947630935.1 uncultured Bacilli bacterium
TAGTAACTTAATGACTTATGATAAAATTTATCAAAATATAATTGAAAATCAACTAGGAAATGTTGTTATAGCCAAAGATATTAATAGTATGAATCAAATTGCTAAATTTTTAGAATTTAAATTTCGGGTTGTTTCTTTAGATGGTGAGATAACTCATGCTGGGGGAAGTATTTCTGGTGGTTCTTTAAAAACAACTAACAACACTTTAAATGATAAAATTTTATTAGAAAAAAAAGAGCAAGAATTGAAAGCTAATTTATATGAAAAAGATAAAATAAATCAAGAAAGTCTAGAATTAAAAGAACTTATTTCTTTTTTAAATTCTAATCGCCAAACTTATGAAAATGATTATTTTGTTAACGAAAGAGAATTAAAATTTCAAATTGCTAAAAGTACCGAAATTCAAAATAATCTTGAAAAAATATCTTTAACAATGCAAAGAGTAGCGACTTTCAAAAGTGGTAATTTTGAACAAGAACTTGGTAAATTTTTAGAAAAAGAACAAAAATTAGCTACGGAAAAAGAACTATTAAAAAATGAAATAACTAATTTAAAAGAAGAAAAAAGAGACTTGATGAGTAAGATGGAGGAAGAAGAATTTGCTTATCGCCAAAAAAATAGTGCAGTTCATTCCTTAGTTACTAAATTAAATCAATTAGAAATTGATAAAAATAAAATTGATATTCGCATGGACTATTTATTAAATCATTTAAATGAAACTTATCATATTACTTATGAGAAAGCTAAAGTAGAATATGTTTTAGATATGGATGTCGATATTACCAGAGAAAATGTAACAAGACTAAAGAAAGAATTAGAACAATATAATATGGTTAATTTAGGTAGTATTGATGAATATGAACGAATTAAAAATCGTTATGACTTTTTGAATAGTCAAAAAAATGATTTAACAGTTTCTATTACTGAATTAGAAGAAATAATTGGCGAGATGGATGAAAAAATGATTGAGAGATTAACTACAACTTTTGACCAAATTGCTAAGGAATTTTCTAAAGTTTTCAAACAATTATTTAAAGGGGGAAATGGTCTTTTAAAATTGACCAACCCTAGTAATATTTTAGAAACTGGAATTGATATTATTGCTGAACCACCTGGCAAAAAATTAAATAATATTGCTTTATTATCGGGCGGAGAAAAAACTCTTACAGCCATTGCTTTGTTATTTGCTATTTTAAATGTTTTTCCTGTTCCTTTTTGTATATTAGATGAAGTAGAAGCTGCTTTAGATGAAGCTAATGTTGATACTTTTGGCCAATTTTTACAAGCCCAAAAAGAAAAAAGCGAGTACCTTTTAATTACTCACAAAAAAAGAACTATGGAATATGCTGATACTTTATATGGTATAACTATGTTAAATTAGAAAATTAAAGTATTAAAATAAAGGACTATAATAATAAAATATTACTGTCCTTTTATATTTCACGCATAAAATTTTTATCTTTATAAGGGTTTTTCGGGTCAATTTTATCGACAAATAAAATACCATTTAAATGGTCAATTTCATGTTGAAAAGCAATTGATAGTTCTTCTCTGACACGTAAAGTAATTTCTTTACCTTCAATATCTTGAGCTTTAATAGTCATTCTTGCATGTCTTGGCACAATTCCTTTTACCTCGCGATTTACACTTAAACATCCTTCGCCTTCACCAACATAAATTAATTCTTCACTATAAGATTCAATTTTGGGATTAATAATAATATAATTTTTAAAAGTTTTATCTTCTAATTCTTCCGCAATTACAAAAATTCTTTTTAATACTCCTAGTTGAACAGCACTCATGCCCCAACCAGCCCGTAAATTATATTTTTCTCTTTCTTCATCAATTTGACTCATTTGTAAATATAATAACATATCTTCAATCATTTTCTTTTCCTCGTTAGTTAAAGGAAAAGTTACTTCTTTAGATATTTGATGTAATCTTTTATCTTTTTCATCTAATATTATTAAATTTGGTAATTTCATTATCTCACCCCTAAAACAGTCTTATTGTATCACATTTTTTCAAAAATTGCCTAAAAACTTTAAATTAATGCCCGAATTAGCACTAAAAAAGAATAGTTTTAGCTATTCCTTTAAAATTTAGTTATTGTTATTGTTGTTACCATACCATCCTGCACCAATTATGATAACTAAAAGGATGAATAATACAATCCATATTGCTGCTCCTGCTCCATAACCAGATGTATATCCGGCATATCCGGTATTCCCGCAACATGGATTTTGATATCCACCGTATCCGCCACCATAATATCCATTATTTCCATAATAATACATATATGTAACCTCCTTAATCTTTCTACTATAGTTTATTAAATTCTTTCATTTTTGACATAAAAAAAGTACAATTTTTTAAAAAGACCACCAAAGAATTATATTTTATGTTAAAATAAAAAAAGAATAGGTGAGGAAATGCAAAAAATTTTTCAAAAAATAGATAAACCATTGCTTTTTTTAACAATTTTGTATACTATTTTAGGTTTTGTTATGGTTTTATCTGCCTCAAGTGTCTCAGCTGTTTTACGTTATGATGTCAGTCCTTATCATTTTTTTATTCGCCAATTTGTTTTTGCCTTTGTTGCTTATTTAGTAGGCTTTTTATTCGTTTTAAGAATTCCAACCAAACGTTATTTTTATCTAGCGCCTCTTTATCTTATTGGCGTGATTGGGTTATTAGTTTTAGTTTTTGGTTATGGTGTTATTGCTGGGGGAGCTAAAAGTTGGTTAAACTTAGGTTTTTTTAATCTTCAACCAACTGAATTTGCTAAAACTGCAATTATCTTATATATGGCTGTATTTTATGATAAAAGTATTCGTAAACAAAAGCCCTTTGCCCATAATTTTATTCCAATAGTATTTTCAATTATTATCTTTTTATTAGTAGCCATGCAACCTGATTTTGGGGGAGCTGTGATTATTGCTTTCATAACTTTTTTCATTTTTTTAATAGTTCCTTTTACTAAAGAAAATAGAGTAAGAATTATTAAATATTTAGGTATTGCCGTAATTTTAGGTTTAGTCTTACTTTTTTATACAGAACCTGATTTATTAAATAGTACTCAATTACAACGTTTAAAATTTCAATCACCATGTAGTCGTTATACACAAGACACTGGCTATCAAGTTTGCAATGGTTTTATAGCTTTTCATAATGGTGGTTTATTTGGGGTAGGTTTGGGCAATTCTACTCAAAAATATTTATATTTACCAGAAGCTCATACTGATTTTATTTTTCCAATTATTGTAGAAGAGTTAGGTTTATTGACCGGTATTGCCCTTATTTTTGGTTATGCTTATATGTTATATCGTATTTTAAGAATAGCTAAAAAATCTGATAATATTAAAAATCAAATTATTTGTTATGGTTCTTTTATTTATTTCTTTGCTCATTTAATTATTAATTTATTGGGAATCTTAGCTTTAATTCCTTTAACAGGAGTACCTCTTCCATTTTTAAGTTATGGTGGTTCATTTAATTTAAATATTATTTTAATGACTTTTGTTGTTCAACGAGTTTCAATTGAAAATGCTATTTCATTAGAAAAACAGCAATTAGACCAATATCAATAATTGTCAAACATTGTAAATTAAATTTAAAGCATATTTATATGTTATTATATTAGAAAAGGTGGTTGATTATGGCAAAGAAAAGTCATTGGTATATTTATGTTATTATTTTATTATTATTAATTTTATTTGCTCTTATAGGATATTTACTAGCTGATAAAAATGTTTTTCAATTTAAAAATTTTCCACCAACTCAATCTGAAAATAAAGAAAATGAAGAACCACAAGAAGAAGAGAAAAAAGAAGAAAAAGTGGAAAATACAACAGAATCATTAGATGTTAATAGTAATCTTGTTTTAAAATATGCTTCTTTGTATTCAGCTTTAGAAAATTCTTGTCAAGATTCTTCTTCATTAAAAAATGATTTAAAAACAAAATTATATTTAGCTTATTTAGCTATTCCAAGTAGTTATTATCAAACAGTTCGGTGTGGTAATTTACAAAGTACAGTTATTAATTCTTCTTATTATTGTGCATCTAAATATAAAGAAGATTTAGATTCGCCAACTATTGCATCTGAATTAGCTGAAGAAAATACCACTTATATTCCTGAAGAATTAATTAAAATGCAATATGAAGAAATTTTTGGTTTAAATAGTAATTATCAAAAAGATGATATTCAAATTATAGGTGGAATGTATCATTATGATGCTCTTTTAAAAGGCTATGCTTATTATCGTATCAATGCTGGTGGTGGCTGTCCTTTAGCTGACATTTCTGTTGTTGAAGCTGTTAAAAATAATAATACTTTAACTTTAATGCTTCAAAAAAAATATGGTGATGAAGCTCAAGGCGATTGGCAAAATGAAATTATAACTTACACTTTATTATATGAAGAAGAAACAGGAAATTATATTTTCCAAAATGTTCAAAAAGAATAAAATATAAAATAATATATTGACAAGTCTTAAAGATTTATGATATAGTCAAATTACTTAATAGAAGAAGATGAAATGATTAAAATACTAAAGATTGTTTGTTCGGAATAATCTTGTTTGATAAGTTTTTTATCAGGTATTTTAAAATAGTGATTCTTGAGTCTCACATTTTTTAATTTCTCTTCTGTCGGTACTTGGTCTTATCGACTATTAAGTTGTACGTACATGTGGGTTAATCGATAAGAAAGTAGTATTTATATCTGTCAATATATGTATTACTTTATCACCACAGGAAAATATAGCAGTTGACAGACTGTTATATTTTTTTTGGCTTTAAAAAAGGAAATTAATTGTCTTTAGGGATATATATAATTAGAAAGTATTAAACATACTTTCTTAGAAAGGAGGCCTATGGATACAATTAAAGATTTTTTTCTGGAAAAGAAAATGGCGTTTATATGTGGCATTTTAGCCCTAGCTTGTCTTGGAATGGGGGTTTTGTATTTAAAAAAAGCAAGCGCTGAAGAAGCTTTTCATTGTCCAGTAGAAACTTTAGACGAAAATGAAGAATTAGAAATGCTAGATGATAGTTTAATTCATGTTGATATTAAAGGGGCTATTCGCAATCCTGGCGTATATGAAATGATGACTGGTTCAGTCGTTAACGATTTAATTCGGGAAGCCGGAGGGTTAATGAGTAATGCTGATACTTCAACTTTAAATTTAAGCAAAAAATTAACTAATGAGATGGTAATTATTGTTTATACCAAAGATGAAGTACGTGAGATGAAAAAAAATGATTCTTTAGGAGATGCCTCAATCTTAGATGGAATAAAAGAAAATGCGGCGATTATTGGGGAAGAAGCAGAAAATAATTCACCTAATACTAATGAAAAAATAAATTTAAATACGGCAACTAAAGAACAATTAGATAGTATACCTGGTATTGGCGAAGCAAAAGCTCAAAGCATTATTGAATATCGCAAAACTTGTGGAGCATTTAAAAAAATTGAAGATATTAAAAACATTTCAGGGATAGGCGACGCGGTTTTTGAAAAACTTAAAGATTACATTACGGTCTAAAAAGATTTTAGTTTTCTTTATTTTAATTATTAGTTTATATTTAATTTTTTTTCTTTTTTTCTATGTTCCAACTTCGAAATATAATGGTAATGAAACAACTATTACTGGTAAAATTCTTGATTTTAAAATAACTGATGATACTTTAAAATTAACAATTAAAGGTCAAGAAAAAATAGTTGGATATTATACTATTAAAAATGCAGAGGAAAAAAATAATATTATCCAAACATTAGGATATCATAATCAAGTTTCATTAGTAGGAAAAATGACCATACCTCAAGAAAATGATATTCCTAATGTTTTTTCTTATAAAAAATATTTAGAAAAAAAATATATTCATTTTCTTTTTTATGCCAATAAAATAAAAATAACAGCAACTAATAATTTACTTTATAAATTTAAAAATAAATGTTGGCAAAGAATCTTAAAAATCAAAGATAATGCTTATATAAAAGCTTTTATTCTAGGAATAACCGACGACATAGATAAAGATTTATTTATAACAAATGGCATTTCTCATTTGTTTGCTATTTCAGGAATGCATTTTTCTATTTTAGCATTTTTCTTAAACAAACTTTTTAGAAAAAGAAAATATTCTAATTTTGGCCTTTTATTTTTCTTATGGCTTTATGCCTTTTTAGCGTCTTTTACACCTGGAGTACTCCGAACTGTATTATTTATTACAATCAAAACATGCTCTAAAAAACTTAAATTATCTAATTTAAAAATATTAGGAATAGTCTTTCTTTTTCTTTTATTAATAAACCCTTTTTATCTTTATGATGTAGGTTTTTTATATTCCTTTTTAATTTCTTTTGGCCTATTACTTTATGCTCAGAAAAAAAAAGCTAAAAAACCGACCTTTTTTAGTATAAGTGCTTATTGTTTTTTCTTATCTTTACCCATAACTGCAATGCTTAATTACAAAGTAAATATTTTAGCTATTTTTCTATCTCCATTTGCTAGTTTTTATGTAACTTTTTTCCTTTATCCTTTAGCTTTGTTAACGTTTTTATTTCCCCCATTATCTTTTATTTTTCAAATATTTTTTCAACCTTTTCTATGGTTTAATAAAATAATGTCCCAAATCAAAATTGGCAATATAATTTTACCCAAATGTTATTTTGGTTGTTGGCTTATTTATTTTTATTTATATTTTAAAACTTGCTTTTATTTTAATAAAAAGTATAGCATATTTTTAGCCTTTTATTTATTAATTATTATTATTTTTCCTAAATTTGATTCTCATGCCTATGTTACTTTTTTAAGCATCGGGCAGGGAGACTGTACCTTATTAATTAGTCCTTATCAAAAAGAAGTTTTATTAATTGATACTGGTGGTGAGAATAAACCAGAAAAAGGCAAAAGTATAACAGCTTCAAATATCATTACTTATTTACATAGCAAAGGAATATGGAAAATTAATACTTTAATTTTAACTCATGGTGATGCTGACCACGCTAAAAACACCCTCGATTTATTAAAAGATATTCCAATTAATAAAATTTATCTTAATTTAAATAAATTAAATTCCCTAGAACAAGAAATTCTAAAAGAACATGCAGTTTTTAAATTTTCAAATCTTGATAATTCCTTTTTTAAAATTCAAAATCTAAATTTTTCAAAAGTAGCTGATGAAAATGAAGCAAGTCTTGTTTTAAAAATAAAATTTTTTCAATATCAAGTTTTAATAATGGGCGATGCTCCTAGTTCAGTTGAAAAAAAACTATTATCCCAAGATATATCCGCGACTATTTTAAAAGTAGGGCATCATGGTTCAAAGACAAGCAGTGATTATACTTTTTTACAAAAAGTAAGTCCTTCTTATGCAATTATAAGTGCTGGTAAAAATAATATATATCATCATCCTAGTCCAGAAACATTAGCAAAATTACAAAAATTAAAAATACCATATTATATAACAAGTCAAAATCATACAATTATTTTTCAGTTCCAAAAAAATAACTATCATATCTATCCGATGTTTGATAAAATAGAAGAAGAGAAGGGATAATTATGAATTATTTATTGGATACAGATAGTAAAGTTCTTTTAGATGAAGAACTTGCCAAAAAAGTAAAAGATTCTCCAAATAAAATAATCTATTCTTATAAAGAAACTTCTATCAAAGAAATAATAGAAGAAGCTTCATATGTTTCCATGTTTGCCGAAATGAAATATCTTATTGTTAAATATGCCGATTTTTTTGGTAAAACTAAAATTAGTGAAACAGACCAAAATCTTTTACTCAATTATTTAAAAAATCCCAATCCTTATACTACCTTAATATTTGTTACTTATGAAGAAATTGATAAACGAAAAAATTTAGTAAAATTTTTTATTAATCAAAATTCTTATATTCATCTTGAAACTCCTAAAGGTTATGAATTAATCAATAATACAATCAAATTAGCTGGCGAAAAAGGCTATTTGCTTGACACCGAATGTGCTAAATATATTTGTAATGCTTGTCTAAATAATTGGGATTTAATATGGAATGAAATTCAAAAATTTGAATTACTATTCCCCAAAAATCGTCAAATCTCATTACCAACTTTAAAAAAAATAATATGTTATAATGCTTCTGAAAATCAATTTAAATTTATTGAAGCAGTTGTTACCAAAAATATGAATCTTGCTATTAATCTTTTAGAAGATTTAAAAATATTAAAAACTGAGCCATTACAATTATTAAATTTATTAGCCCGCGAATATCGGTTAATGTTAATGTTATCTTTATTAGAAGATCAAAATTATTTTCCTAAAGATATTATTAATGAATTAAAAATACCAGATTGGCAATTTCAGAAATTACAAAAAAATAAAATTAAATATCATAAAGACGATTTAAAAGATTTTTTGCTTTCCATAGCTAAAAAAGACTTTTTGATAAAAAGTGGCAAATTAGATAAGTGGCTTGCGATAGATTTATTTTTACTAGAAGCTTTTGAATACTAAAAAAAGAATCAATGCGATTCTTTTTTAATATACTTTATATTTTTCCATATTTCGAAAATTACATTTAGCAATTTCTTCTAATTTTTCTTCACCATATTTTTTAACAACTAAAGCAATTACTTTATCAACATTTTCCCCAGCACCTTTAGGAATATCCATTCCTAATTCTTTAGATAAACGGTCCATTTCTTGTAAAAATAAATATCGACTAATGCAACTTGCCGTAGCCACTGAAGCACATACTCCTTCAGCTTTAGTTAAAAAAGTAATATCTTCAACTTTTTTCTTTTCATCTTTAATATGTTCAAAATATTTTCGCGGATATACAAATTGGTCTATAATAATTTTTTCATAAGAATAACCTTTACTTTTTAATTCATATAATACCTTATTATGTAAAATGGCTTTTATCTTATTCATATTGTAACCCTTTTTTTGATAATCATTATATTCTTTGTCTGTTAAAATATAAGTAACATAAGGAATTTTTTTTAGTAAAACAGGAGCCATTGCACATATTTTTTCATCCGTTATTATTTTGGAATCACGGACACCTAATTTATCTACAAAATCGGTCATTTCTTTAGAAACATAACAAGCTGTTACCACAATTGGACCAAAAAAGTCACCAACACCAACTTCATCAGAACCAATCGTGCTTATTTTATACAAAGTCTCTCTTTGAGCTTTTTGCTTTTCCCGATTTTGTTCTGCTTCCATAATATTAATTCTTTGACCTGTTAATTTTTTCTCAGCTTCAGCCCATACTCTTGCATCAATATCAGCACTTATTCCTTGAAACATTGCTTTACCAGATTCATAAACAGTTATAATTGTATCACCGTCTTCTGCTTGAAATACTGCATACGGAGGAGTCTTTGCCCGTCGCTTATCCTTATAATATTCTGCCATTTTTTGCTTTAAAACATCGCTGACTCTAAAAACTATCGTCATATATATATCACCACATAAACTATAACATAAAAAAGTTTTATTGACAAATAAAGTCGTGTATTTTTCTAAATAAATTAGTCAAATTCTTAAAAATAAACTAAAAATTGTATTGTTAAGTCTAATATTTAATTTTTTTGCAAATATTTAGGTTTTATATTATAATAATTTTAATAGAAAGAGGTTTTATCGATGAATATTATTGATGTTGTTATTGTCTTATTTTTAGCTATGGGCCTTATAGTAGGTTTTAAAAGAGGAATTTTTAAAAGCGCTGTAATGTTTTTAGGAACAATCTTAGTTTTTGTTCTTGCCTTTTATCTAAAAAACCCTTTATCAGAATTGATGTATACTTATTTACCATTCTTTCCTTTAGGTGGTACTTTTGCTGGTGTTCAAGTATTTAATATTTTACTATATGAAGCATTAGCTTTTTTCCTAGTATATATTATATTGATGGCTGTTTTACATATAATTATTAAAATAACTGGAATTTTTGAAAAGATTTTAAAATTTACGATTATATTAGGTTTACCATCTAAATTTTTAGGTGCAATATTTGGTTTTTTTGAATCTTATATAATGCTTTTTTTACTCCTATTTGTAATTGGTCGTTTAAGTTTTGCGACACCTTTAATTAATGACAGTGCTTTAGCTTATAAAATCATGAGTGCTAGTCCTGGTCTTTCTACAATAACTAACGATTATTTTCAATCATTTGAAGAAATATATAATTTAAAAGACAAATATGATGACAAAGAAATATACAACCAAGAAGCATTAAAAATTTTATTAAAGTATCAAGTAATAACACCTGAATCTGCTAGTCGCTTAGTTAAAAGTGGCAAATTAAATTTTAATGGTGTGGAAGAAATCATAGAAAATATAGAAAGGACAAACTAAAATGATAAAATATTTAGAAAAAGACACCGATTTTAACTTAGAAATTAATAAAGAAAATATTCTTGTAGATTTTTATGCCGATTGGTGTGGCCCTTGTAAAATAATGGGTGAAGTATTAGAAAAATTAAATGAAATAGAAATATTAAAAGTTAATGTTGATAATTTTCCAAATATAGCTCAAGAATATAAAGTAATGTCTATCCCAACTTTAATTCTATTTAAAAATGGCCAAGAAGTCAAAAAACAAATTGGCATGCTAAACGAATCAGAACTAAAAACATGGTTAAAAGAAAAATAAATTAGCGATAAAAAGCTAAGGGTGTAAATTTTTTTTCGGGGTAAAATTCAAAATATATGATAAAATTATACTTAAGATAGGGAGTGTCTAAAGT
>CANRJL010000027.1 GCA_947630935.1 uncultured Bacilli bacterium
AAAACTATAGCAATTATCATAGCAATATAAAATAGATGTAATATTTTTTTAGATAAACTAACTACTTCATTTACTTCTTCAATATTTATTTTATCACTAGCTTTAAATAATTTCATTTTTTTCCTCCATCTATTGGTATTATATCATAACAAAAACTATTTATGAAAAAAAGAATTTCTTTTTTGAAATTCTTTACTTTTTTATTTCGTATGTTTCTTCAGCATTATCTAAAACAGAATTAATTGTAAAAGTTTCTTTGGCTTCTTCTTTTGGTAAAACATCAGCTCTTTTTGGTAAATCTACTCGTTTTGGTAGTTCTATTTTTGGTTTTACTGGTTGTTCTGCTTTCTTTTCTTCATTATTTCTATTTACATATACTGAACTAAAAACGGTTGGCATAGCTGTTCTCGGTTTAACTTGCTCTTCTTCTTTTTTACTTGGTACCATTTCTTCTGGTATAGCATCAGGTTTAATTTGTTCAAAATTAGGAAAAGCAAATGGTTTTTCTTCTATTACAGGTTTTGGTTCTTCTTTGACAATATTTTCTTCAGGTGCAACTTCTTTATTAGGTTCTTTAATTGATTCTAATTCTTTATTTATTGCTTCAGCTAAAGCATTAAAATCGAATTCTTTATCTATATCAACTGTTTCAGTTAAATTATCTGGTTCTTTTGGTTCTTCATTTAGAAGTGAATTTTCAACAGTTGGAATATTTTCGGCAATGTCTACAGGAGCTGATGGCATTGTTTTTAAAGGCTCAGGCTCATTCATCATTGGAATTACTTCGACTTTTTGGTCTTCACTAGTTTCTTTAAAAGCTTGCTGTGGTGAATTAGCTACTAAAGGAGTACTCGCTGTTTGATTTAACAATTCATTATTCATATTATTTATATTTTCTGGTTGTTTTATTTCTTCATTTACTGATTTTTTACTACTTTTCTTACCAAAAAATAAAACTATGAAAAACAATATGATTAAAGCAATTATTAAAATAACTAGTATTAAACCAAAGTTTTCATTGCTATAAAGTTTTTCTAAAAATTCCATTTTTTATCACCTTTTATTCTTTATGAATTAAGGATATCATAAATTCTTTACTTAAGTCAATGGTAAGTTTTTTCTAAAAACAAATTTTGCTATATTTAAAGTAATTAAAAAACTGACATTGCCTAATATTTGTCAGTTTTAAACTATTATTTTACATATAACGATTCATTTGATTCATTATTTGTCTTACTTGTTTTTGACTAGGTTTTCGTCCCATACTACTCATCATTGCTTCAATCATTTTTTCATTAATTGGTGGATTTTTCTTTAAATATTTTTTCATATAAGTTTTGGTAACAAAAAAGCCAATTATTATGCCGATTATTAAACCTATTATTATTAATAAAATATCATGTCCCATTTAAAAATTCCTCCTCACGATTTTTATTTTACTAGAATGTTTTGGTTGTTGCAAGTATTATTTATATATTAATTATATGTTATTTTTCCTTTATTTAGATTATAAATTTTAAAAAAAAAGAAAAAGCTATTTTGCTTCTTCTAAGGCTCTTGATTCACGAATTACGACAATTTTAATAGTTCCTGGATATTGCATTTCATTTTCGATTTTTTGTTTTATATCCCGCGCTATTTTGTATGATGCTTGGTCACTTATTTCTTCAGGTTTGACCATAACTCTTACTTCTCTTCCCGCTTGCATTGCATAGGTTTTTTCGACTCCGGCAAAAGAATTACCTATTTCTTCTAATTGTTCTAGTCGTTTTATATAATTATCTAATGAATCATTTCTAGCACCTGGTCTAGTAGCAGAAAGAGTATCAGCAATATGAACTAAGTAAGAAATAATACTTGTTGCTTCATAATCACCATGATGAGAGGCAATAGCATTTAAAACGATATCTCCTTCATGATATTTTTTAGCAATATCTAAGCCAATTTCTACATGACTTCCTTCCATTTCAAAATCGATAGCTTTGCCAATATCGTGTAATAAACCAGCTCTTTTGGCTAAGATGACATTTTCATTTAATTCAGAAGCCATTAAGCCACATAATTCAGCAACTTCTATGGAATGTTGTAAGGCATTTTGACCATAACTTGTTCGAAAGTTTAGTTTACCAATTAATTTAACAAGTTCGGAATCTACTTTAGAAATTCCTAATTGAAAGCAGATGGATGAATTCGACCATCTTTCATTAAAGATTCAATTGTTATTTTAGCAATTTCTCTTCTTAAAGGGTCAAATGAAGAAACAACAATTGTTTCAGGGGTATCATCAATGATTAAATCAACTCCAGTTACAGCTTCAATAGTTCTTATATTTCGTCCTTCTCTTCCTATTAAGCGTCCTTTCATTTCATCATTTGGCAAATTAATTGTACTTACAGTTTGTTCAGTTGCAACATCAGCACTATAACGTTGCATAGATTCAATTATTAATTGTTTAGCTTTTTCATTAGCTGTTAATTTAGCTTCATCTTCTTTTTCTTTCATCATTTGAGCTAATTCTAAAGAAATTTCTTCTTCAGTTCTTTTCATTATTAGTTCTTTAGCTTTTTCTTGACTAAATTTAGAAATTTTTTCTAAACGAGTCATTTCTTCTTTTAATAAATTGGTTAATTCCTCTTCTTTGCTTTGAATTTCTTTTTGCTTGGCTAATATATTTTGTTCTTTTTCTTCTATCATTTGGTCTCTTGTTTGAAGCATTTCATCACGTTTATCTAAGCTTGCTTCTCTTTGCAATAATCGTTCTTCATTTTGAAGCAATTCTTCTTTACGTTCTTTAATTTCTTTTTCAACGTCTTGTTTTAAACGGGAACTTTCTTCTTTAATTTCTAAAAGTTGTTCTTTTCTTAATTTTTCTGCTTCTTTTTTAGCTTCTTCAATTAATTTATTAGCTTTTGTTGTGATTCCTTTATTTTTTAAAGCAATTAAACCATATATTAGGGTCCCACCAAGAGCAAGACCTAAAAGCAAAGCTAAGAGGATTGTTGCGTTCATTAATTAACACTTCCTCTCTTTTTTATTTTATAGAATATTTTTTAATAATTAATAATCTATATTTTTATTATAAAGGTTATTTTGCTTTTTTACAAGTGTTTGATTTTAAGGCATATACTTTAATGACCAATATGATAATAATAATGACAATAGTTTTAGAACTTTTTCTAATACTAATCATAGGAAGTATGGGTTTAATAGTTGACAAATAGTTGGTTTGTTAGTATAATCTTAATCGCTACGGGTTAGGCAGCAAGTAAAAAGATATTAATGTGTATTCTAGGAAAATTTCTTTCATGAGTATAACCTGCCTTTAGAAAGTGTTAATAGTTTACTCCCTAATATTTTTTTTCTTATAACTTTTAGCAAAATTATTAAAGAAAGGAGAAGAGAATTATGGCAAGATATACGGGACCTATTTATAAAAAATCACGTCGTCTTGGTTTTTCAACTTTAGAAAATGGTAAGGAATTAGCAAAAAGACCTTATGCTCCAGGAGTTCATGGAAATGAAAGACGTCGGAAATTAAGTGAATATGGTGTGCAATTACAAGAAAAGCAAAAAGTTCGGTTATTGTATGGACTAAATGAAAAGCAATTCCATAAAGTTTTTGAACGTGCTTCTAAAATGAAAGGTATTGCTGGCGAGAATTTATTATTCTTATTAGAAAGTCGTTTAGATAATTTAGTTTATCGAATGGGGTTAGCTAATACTCGTCGTGGTGCAAGACAACTTGTCAATCATGGTCATATTACAGTTAATGGTAGAAAAGTAGATATTCCTTCTTATACTTGTAAAATTGGTGATGTGATTGCTGTAAAAGAAAACAGTATTTCCCATCCTGCTATCTTAGCAAGTTTAGAGAATAATACTAATACAAAAGCTTTTGTAGAGTTTGATAAGAAAAAGTTAAGTGGTACTTATTTAAGAAGACCAGACCGTTCAGAACTTAATTCAGAAGTTAATGAATCTTTAATTGTTGAATTTTATAATCGTTAATTATATTTTAAAAAGAATGCTTACGATAAGTGTTCTTTTTTATTTTTTAAATTTGCTTTTTTATTGTTTCTTTGATATTATTTTTTATAGAGAAAAATAATCACAAGTTGAAGGGATGATAACTTAATATGAAAATGATAAAAGAAGCTTTTTTAAACTTTTATAGTAAGAAAAAAAGAATTTATTGGACAATTGCAATTATGGTTTTATTATTAGTAGGAATTATAGGACTTATTGTTTCAAGTAAATTATTAAAAAGATATTCTTATTTACAAATTGAAACAATGATGGTAGAAAGTGCAAAAAAATATGTAGGAGCTCATAAAGAGGTGCTCCCTACTTCAGAAAATCCTGCTTATGAAGTTTTAGCTTCGGCTTTAGTTAATGAAAATTTAATGAAAGATTTTACAAAATTAAGTAAGGATACAAATTGTGATGGATATGTCAATGTTACTTATAATCAAGATTTATATCGTTATACTCCAATTTTAGTATGTGACCATTATGAGACAAAAACTTTAAAGGATAAAATTTTAGAAAATGAAGAAATTGTAGATAATAAAGATGGTTTATATAAAATTGATGATGTATATCGTTTTAAAGGTGATTATGTTAATAATTATATGACTTTTGCTAAAAAAACTTGGCGAATTTTTAAAAATGAAGATAATAAATTTTATTTAGTTTTAGCTGATACAATTAATACTAAAAATTCAGCTTATGTTTTTGATGATAGATATAATATAGATTCAGATAATTCTCGAGGAAATAATGATTATGATACTTCGCGAATTAGAGATGTTTTAAATCAAATTTATAGTAATGATTTTGAAGGATATAAATCATATATTGTTGAACATAATGCTTGTAAACATTCTCGTGGGGAAAATGATAATGATTTTACAGGAATTGTGGAATGTCATACAACTACTAATGTTATGATTAGTTTAATGGCTGTTTATGATTATTTGGGAGCTAGTCGCGATGTACTTTGTTTGAATACAGATTCGCAAAATTGTGTTAATTACAATTATTTAGCATCTACTAAAAATAATTGGTGGTTATTAAATGGAACAAATGAAAATTCTTATAAAGTATATTATGTTAATTCATCAGGTAAATTAAATTTAGATAATGCTAATAGTAAAAAATATTTAAGATATGTTATTACTATTCCAGATGATGTTTTATATAAATCAGGTAATGGAACAAATGATAATCCTTATACAATATATCAGTATTAAGAACTTTATGTTCTTTTTTTTAGTTATGTGTAATTCTACATAATTTTAGTCAAAAAAAGAAGGTCTTCCCTTCCTTATATTAGAAAATTAAGCCACCAAGAATAATTGCAAGTAATATGAATAAGACTAAAACAATAAATGCGCTTAAATTATTAGTATTACCAGCACATCCAGTATTTTGTCCACCTTTGCAACAACTCATAAGGCACCTCCTTCATTAAAGACTAAATGAATGCTCCTACAATTAATACTAATAAGATAAATAATACTAGTATAATTGCAGGTCCAAGTCCATTATTTTCACAGCAGTTGTTCATAATACTCCCTCCTTTATTTGTCTTTTCATTTATAGTGTATGGTAAATTTTCGCTTTGGTTCTTATTTTCTTAATGATTTTAAAGTGGTTTTTTGTTGTCTTTCTTTTCTGAGACTGTTATAATAATGATGTATTTTTAAAGGAGAGAGAACATGAAAAAGAAAAAAATAATTATTTTAGGACTATGTAGTATTTTATTATGTGGTTGTAAAAATGAAATTCCAACTTTAAGTGATGGTAGTCAAGCAGTTGTATCTTTTGATAATCAAGATATTTCTATATCAGCAAATGATTTATATAGTAAGATGAAAGAACAATATGCTTTAAATGCAATGATTGAGTTAATGGACTTAAAAATTTTAGAAAAAGAATTTCCTGATGAATTAGAAAATGCTAAAAAACAAGCTAAATCAACTTTAGAGGCAATGAAAGATACTTATGGTGAAGAACAAATTAATTCTTATTTTGGGTCTTCTGATAATTATTTAAATTATCTTTACTTAAATGAATTAGAAGAAAAAGCTATTTTAAATTATGCTAAAGGAAAAGTTACTGATAAAGAGATTAAAGATTACTATGAAAAAAATATTTATGGTGATGTTACTGTTGACCATATTTTAATTCAAACAGGAGTTACTGATGATACTTCTGATGAAGATAAAGAAAAATTAGAAACAGAAGCTAAGAAAAAAATTGATGAAATTATTGATAAATTAAATAAGGCTGATAATAAATTAGAAACTTTTAAAGAATTAGCTAAAGAATATTCACAAGATAATGCAACTAAAGATAATGGTGGAAGCTTAGGAGCGATTAATACTGGAACTTTATCTAGTAATTATGATGAATTATTAAAAGCTGCTAGACAATTAAAAGATGGTGATTATTCAAAAGAATTAATTACAACAGAATTAGGTTATCATGTTATTTATAAAGAAAGCACTGGTGAAAAACCAGCACTTGATACTGTTAAAGAAGATATATTAAAAGACTTAGGTCAAGAAAAAACGACTGCTGATTCTACTCTTAGTATTACAGCTATGGAAGAATTACGGAAAAAGTATGGAATGAATATTTTAGATTCTGATTTAAAAAGTAAATATTCTAATTATATTACTAATTCTATTGCATCTGCTCGGCAAAGTGACCAAACTGCAACAAAATAAAAAAGACGAGAGTCTTTTTTTTATTTAGATAATATCTCGCCATCTAAGCTAAAGCTTTTAGCGTCTGTAATTTTAACGTTTATTAATTTGCCAATTGTTTCTTTTGGAGCTGCAACATTTACTAATTTCATGGTTTTAGTATATCCATATACTTTATTGGAATCTTTTTCGCTGATTCCTAATACTAGTACTTCTTCTTCTTGATTTAATAATTTTTCATTGCTTTGTTTAGCATATTTATTTATTAAATCATTTAATTTTTGCAATCTTGCTTCTTTTACTTTTAAAGGAGTTATATCGGTCATTTTGCTTGCTGGAGTCCCTTCTCTTTTGCTGTAAATAAAAGTATAAGCTCCATCATATTTTACTTTATTTACTACTTCTAAAGTATCTTTAAAATCTTCATCAGTTTCAGATGGAAAGCCAACGATAATATCAGTAGTAATACAGACACCTTTAATGGTTTTTCTAATTTGCTCGACTAATTTTAAATATTCTTCTTTAGTATAACGGCGACCCATTAATTTCAATATACGATTGGAACCACTTTGTAAAGGTAAATGAATATAAGGCATGATATTCGGATACTTAGCTATTGTTTCAATCATTTTGGTAGTAAAATTCCAAGGATGAGAAGTTACAAAACGAATTCTTGGAATATTTGTTTTAGCTACTTCTTCTAATAATTGGGCAAAATCAATTGTTGTTTTTAAGTCATGACCATAAGCATTTACATTTTGACCAAGTAATGTTACTTCTTGATAGCCTTGGTCTTTTAATTTTTTTACTTCTTCAATAATTTCTGCAGGTTTGCGACTTCGTTCTTTACCTCTAGTATAGGGAACAATACAATAAGTACAAAATTTATCACAACCATACATAATATTGACCCAGGCGGTTATTTTAGAATCTCTAGCATAGTTTATTCCTTCATAAACACAACCTTCGTTACTAAAAACTTCAATATCTTGAGTGCCATGAATGTTATTTTTTATTAAAGTACCTAATTCATGAATATTATGAGTTCCAAAGACAATATTGATATAAGGATGTCTTTTTAAAATTTCGGATACTACTGATTCTTCTTGACTCATGCATCCACCAATAGCAACAATTAAATCGGGGTTTTCTTTTTTTAAATGTTTAATTCGACCAAGATAGCCAAAAACTTTATCATGGGCATTTTCTCTAATTGCACATGTGTTTAATACAATTACTCTAGCTTCTTCTAAATTGGTAGTCTCAGTCATACCTAAGCCTATTAAAATAGCCCGCATTTGTTCTGAATCATGAACATTCATTTGACAACCATATGTTTTTAAAAAGAATTTTTGACCTTTTAAAAACTCGTCATTACTTGTTTCTAGTTTTTTATATTCTATTTCTTTTAATGTTCGCTGTTTAGCTTTTTGTAAATTTGGTAAATTCATTTTTCTCATTCCTTTAATTGTTATTTATTTAAACATAATTTATTTTAAAATACAACTAATATTGACATTTTAAAAGTCTTTCGTTTCTGAAAGACTATTTTTTTATTCAACAATATTTTCAGTTGCTGTTATATTGGTAACATAAACTTTTACATCATCATAATCTATAACTTCAGCTTCTTCACTTTCATCTTTTAACGGCAATTCAATAGTTTCAGTATAACGGTCTAGTAAATCTAAAGCAAATACATAATTTGAAGCAATTGGTTTACCATCTTTAAAGAAAATAACTGTTGCATCAGCTGAGCTTAATTGTGTATCTGATAAATTAGCAATAGTTACATCTATAGTATTATCATCATTATTTTTTAATTCAGCTACTACATAATCTACAAATTCGGTACTATCTTCTAAACTATTTATTACTTCATTGTTATCAGTAACTAATAAATCTACTTTTTCAGGAATTACTCCTTCAAAATTTTCATTATAAGGTAGTGATAAAGATACATAAGTTTCACCATTAGCTTTTAAATTGGTAACAATTGTTGCGTCATTGGCTTCTTTATCTTCTTCACTATAATTTGCTTCAACATATAAAGACTTAATATCTTCATTACTAGTATTAGTTAATTTGACAATCAAATTATTTTTATTATAAGAATAAAAAGTTTCAGTTTTGACACTTTTTATGGAATCAACATTAATTTTCCCATATTTCTCACCAGAATTATTTGTAGTTTCTTTACCACACCCCGTCATTGTAATAACAATCAACAGTATGATTGCTAAAAATTTAAAATTTTTTTTCATTTCTTCCCTCTTTCATTTTATGTTTTTATTATAACATATTTTTTTTAATTATTAAGCTCTTTTTTGCATTTTAATTGCTTTTTATTTTTTGGTCATAAATATCTTTATTTAAATTATATTTTTTTAATTAATTTTATAAATTCCATCAGGTGAGACTTCGGGCTTCATCGTTGATATTAGGTATTAGATATTTAGGTCTTTTTGGTTAATCACGTTAAAGTAATGTTAATGTCATTGTATTTTTTTGGCAATGTTGCCACTTTTTTATAATGGTATTTAAAAACTTTGATATGTTTCTCAGATGATAAACAGCAATATATACTTCTTATGCTTTAATAAAACTATAAATCTAAACTATCTGAATTTAATAAAAATTCCTGTATTCCAATTACTAATATACCTTCTTCTGTATACCAATGTTTTATATTATCTTTTACAACAATTATTTTTTAAACTCATCTCCAATATTAAGCAATGGTCTTTCTTCTTGAATAGTTTTTTCTCTTTCTTCTAAATGTAAAGTACATTTAATGTAATATCTTTTATAAGATTGATTACATACAAAATCGATTTCTTAATAACTCAATTAAAAAATTTAAAATTGGTCGTCCATTAAAAAATCAAAAATGTTAAGATGCTTAATTCCATCATGAGAATAATCTTCTTTATTAGTTGAAATTACATATTTAGGATAATTATCACTTATGCTATTAAAAGCATTAAATTCTCTAATTCTAGTCTCTTCATTAGATAAATCATAACAAGCTTGAATATATTTAACACTTTTATTTTTAGATGCTATAAAATCTATCTCACCTTCTTTAGTCTTTCCGACATAAACATCATATCCTTTTTTTACTAATTCATTGTATATTAAATTTTCAAATGCCCGTGAATAGTTAATCTCTTTACTATTAGTTTTTATTCTTTTTATACCCAAATCCGTAGCATAAAACTTATTTAATGATTTCAAAATAGCTTTACCATTTACATCATATCTATAAACTCTATTAATAATGAAAGTCGAACAAAGTGCTTCTAAATATTTATATAATGTATCTGTTGCAACTTTATTACCATTCTTATCTAAATAATCTAACACTTTTGTTGCTGAAAATTCTCTCGTCTCAGTTTCCAAAATATATTGAAGTATTTTATTAAATGAAGTAACATCCGATATTCCAAGTCTTTCTACAACATCTTTAAGAAGTATTGAATCATAAACATCTCTAATATAATTTTCTTTTGAATCGTTATTTTCAAAAGAAAATCTTTGAGGTAGAGTACCCCATTCAAAGATATCTAATAATAAATCAAAATAATTTTCTGGTTTAGTATTTGTTATTTCGGCAGCTTC
>CANRJL010000028.1 GCA_947630935.1 uncultured Bacilli bacterium
CCCCTTGAGTCAAGAGAGAACACCTGAAAAGTGTGAAAATATGTGCAATTTAAAATATGAAAAAAACAAATCTTATATTGATTTGTCATCTTCTTTTCTTTTTCTTATCATCTTCAAAAATATCGTACATTGTTTCTTCTTTAACATCTTCTTTTTCTTTTTTAGTTTTTCGAAGAGCTTTTTTCTCAAATTGTTCTATAATCATCGCAGCTTCTTCAACACTTTGCAATGCATCTTTTTGACTTTGTTTTTTATCATCATCTTTTGTTTCTTCTTTTTCCAACGAAACTATATCATCATTTTTAACTTCACTTTCAGTTTCAATAGTTTTTTTCTGCTTTTTTTCCTTTTTAGATTTAATAGGCTTATCAATATTATTAATTTTTTCTTTATTTTTTTTCATTTTTTTAGGTCTAGTAATTAAGGAAAGAAATAAGAAAAATACAACAACTCCTAAACCTATTCCTAAATATAAAATAACTTCTTTATACTTAGCCAATTCATTTTTTAAAGGAACTAAATTCTCATCTGTATATCTGACATAAGAATTTGTTTTAACATCATAAATATAATAATCTTCTTCACCTGTTAATAAATCAGTCGCATATAAAATAGCATAATCAGAATTATCACTGATTTTCAAACATTCATAATCTTGGTCATCAATTGTTATATTAGTTTTAAAATAACCTTCTTTTACTTCTGGAATATTTCTTATTAACAAAATTAATTGATTAGATTTTAATTCTTCATAAATTTCATAAGTATTTTTTTCAGCATTATATATTGCTAACCGAACATTTCCTTCTTTATCTTTTACTCCGATTAAAGTAATATGAGTATTTTCATTATAAAATGCTGGTACTTCTATATCATTAATAGTAATTTTAGTTTCTTCATATAATTCTGGTTTAACAATATTTTTAGTATTCTTAATAACAGTATAATCAACATTACCTATTTTAATATTGATTGGGTTATTATCTTTTACATTTACAGTAACTTTATAAACTTTAGCAACGCCAGTTTCACTCGTTACTACAACTTCAAATAAATTAGCTCCTTCATTAACTTCTTTTTTACCGTTTCCCGATAATGTAGCATAACTACTAGCTTTAGAAGCAATAATATTTACGGAGTTTACAGTTGAAGGAACTTCAACACTATATTCCAAAGTATCAGCTGAAAAGGCAGGACTTAATTTATATCCCTCAACTTCTAAAGAACCTAAATTATTATTAGAATCTAATTGTCTAGGTGCTTGAACAGTAACAGTTTTAGTAGCAGAAACATCTTTTGAAGAACCAACATCACCATTACTAGAAGAAGTTATATTTCCAGTTACCGTAAAGCTTATTTGTCCAACTGAAGTTGCTTTACAATAAACTGACAAAGTTTTATTGACATTAGAGCCATCTCCAGAATCACCAGTTCCTTGGTCGCCTAAATCACAACCTGAAGTTGCACCTGCCGAATATCCTGTAAGTTGCCATGAAGCTGCACCACTAATATTTACATAAAAAGTTACACCACTACCACTTGTCACATAATTCGAACTGGCACTTACTGAAACAGAAGCTGCATTAACAACTTTAATACAGCTTAATAACATAATTCCAAAAATAATTTTCTTTTTCACAATACTATCACCCCTATGATTGATTAATAATCTTTTTACCTAATAAATGTAATCTTAACCGTAATAAGTCAGCAGAATTTAAAGAACCAGAAACATTATATACATGAGCGCTTTCTAAATATGCCCCAGTTAAATTAGTTTTCTTTAACAAAGCTAATCGCATTTTTAAAAGGTCAGCACTATTTATTTTACCATCACCAGTTAAATCGCCATACACAACTATTGTAACTGTCTCTCCATTTTTAAATGTCATTGTATAACCAGTTGCTATTTTTTCACTATCACCAACAACCGCGCCATTAGCATTTTTAATTGTAATTTCTTCAGCATTAGTCTTTTTCTTTAAATCACCAACAGTCTGACCAACACTAAAGTTAGTAACTAAATTCCCTTTACGATTTAATTTCATATTAGACAAATGAGTTGCTGTTGGTGTTTCTTTAACAACATTTTCTTGAGGTTTAACAACAGGTTTACTATTTTCATTTTGCTTATTATCATTAGTACCATTATTATTATTATTATTATTATTATTTCCTGATGCATTTCCTACAAAAACTCCAGAAGCATTTCGACTACTTCCCGCAGAAGCATATACAAGACCAGCTAACACAGGGTTAGATTCAGATGAATAAGCTCCAATATTAAAGAAATTATAAAATCCTTCATAGGTAGCCCCTTTATAAGTAAATTTTTCTCCACTGCTAGCTGTACCAAAATTAACACCCATTTCTTGACGAGCTAATGAAGCTAAATAAACAGGACTAACATTATATTTTTTTCCAGCATCAACAAATATTTGAGCATAAGAAAGTTGGTCAACATTATCTTTTCCGCTCATAAAAGTATTATTCAAAATAGATTGGACAACTTTCACAGTATGATTAGTACTATAACCTAAATTTTCAAACATTAAAATACTATCTTCATCTAAGAAATTTCGTGGGTCTAAATAATAAGCTACTGTATCTTTTGTTGGTCTATACCAACCAGGCTCAGTTTGAACAAGTGGTTTATCATAACAAGAAGAACAAGCATTAATAGCTGATACACTATGCTCTACAGTTACCGAATTATTAAAATCTAACTTAGTTTTCAAACTCTTAAATGTCCAATTAGGATGCATATTATGTAATTCCCGTAACCATGTTTTATAACTTTCTGGAAAACCTTCAGCATCTAATTTCTTTTCAAAATTTTTATCACTTACTTTAGTACTATTCTTTTTAGGTTCCTTATCAGTTGGATGTTTCGTATATTCAGGCATTTTTTCAAAAATAGGAATAATAAATTCTAAATCTAAAGATAACATATTATTTTCTTTATAAGATAAATAAGAACTATAAGCTTCACTACAAGGCGCAGCTATATTTGTCATATATTGGTGATTATAAACTTTATAGTCACCATCAGGGTTGACATTAAATTTTTTTAAATAACTAGTATATTGACCAGCACTAATATAACCATCTGCTATAAACTCAGCTCCCCCAAAAATAGCTTTTTTAGGGCTAGTCCATGGTCTTTGATAAGAAACTGATTCCGATTCTAATGGGTCTTCCATACTTACAAAAGTACTACAAATATAACCTTTTTTGTTATTATAAGTTACACTATACCATCCATCATCACAGCCTGCTCCTTTTATCTTTGTCGCACTATTTAAAATAACTTGATTACCTGTATTTAAAGTATCTAAAATAGCAAAACTTGTCCCCGCTCCCGACCGAAAATAAACAGATACTCCCACAACATAAGCATTTGAAGAAGCAAACACATAATTTAGAGATATCAAAAACGAAAAACATAAAAAGAAAAACATTATAATTAGCTTTTTCATTAATCATACCTCATTTAGATTCAAAATAATTATACCATTTTTTTTCCTATATGAAAAGGTTCGACAAAATTTATGATGTAAATAAATTATCAAGGATTGAGATTTAAGAAAAAATATTATATAATACAGAAAGAAAAAAACAAGAATTGAAAGAAGGGTTGTAGAAAATATGAAAGTATTTTTCAAAAAATTAAAGGCTTCTAAGAAAGGATATAAATTTTTTTATTTTATTAGCTTAATTCTTTATCTAACTTTTTATATTTTCTTTTTTAAGAGCATCTTAAGTTTAACAGGTATTGAAACATTCATCCGAATTATTTTATTAATTGTCTTTGGTATATATGCATTAATATATTTAATTTTTGGTTTAACGACTATGTTTAAACATAAAATTAAAAGCTTCATTGCCCTAACAGTATTTAATATTTTATTTACTATTTGTTTTGGTATTTCTAGTTATTACATTAACCGAATATATCATGCTCTTAACCAATTTACAAGTAGTGAAACCTCTACATATACTACTGTTTTATTAACAATGAAAGACAAAGAAATTACATCTGAAAGTATCTTAGGCATGATTAACAATAAAGAAAATCGGGAAAATTATATTCTAGCCAAAGAAATGATAGAAAAGAAAAATATTAAAAATGAAATAAATGATGAAGATTATGATGATATCCATATTTTAATGTCAGCTTTATATAATAATGAAATAGATGGAATTTTTATTTCAAAAGATTATCCTATCTTATTAGGTAATGATGAAAAATATCAAAATATTTTAAATGATACTAAAGTAGTAGATAGCTATTCAAAAGAAATGAAAACTGAAGAAAGTACAATGACATCTACCAAAAGCTTAACTGAACCATTTACTGTTTTAATTTTAGGAGTAGACTCTGAAAATACTGAACAATTAGACCCTAATGCTGCATTTAATGGCGATACCTTAATGTTAGTAACATTTAACCCTCAAACCTTAAATGCTACAATCTTTAGCCTTCCAAGAGATTTATATGTTCCTATTTCATGCAACTCTAACCGCTATAATAAAATCAATGCAGCTGCATATGGTGGAACCAGCTGTGTCGTTGAAACAATTGAAAATTTAACAAGTATTGATATAGATTATTTTGTCAAAGTAGATTTTAAAGCAGTAGTTGATTTAGTAGAAACAATTGGCGGAGTTGACGTTGATGTTGAAGCTCCAGACTATGATTATTACAATCAAACTTATCATGGCAGATTATGTGAACAAGATTCATTAAGAAGATTTGGTGAAAACTTAATTTGTATGGATACTGGACTCCAACATTTAAATGGTGAGCAAGCGCTAGCTTATGCCCGAAATCGTCATGGTTACTTAGAAAGTGATATAGCTAGAAATCGCCATCAACAACAAGTATTAGAAGCAATCAGTAAAAAACTAGTTCAAACTTCATCTATAGGCGATTTTGAAAGAATATTAGACACAATTAGTAAACACATTGCAACCAACATGAAAACAACTCAAATATTATCTTTTTATCAAACAATAAAAAATATGTTAAGCCAAGCTTTAGCAGGCAATGATTTCATTACTATTCAAAAAACTTATTTAACATATTATAACTTAGAAACTAATCAAGGTGGCTACCCTATAAGTGCCTTAGGTTATTATGAAGGTAGCATGGAAGCAATCACCGACGCTATGAAAGAAAATTTAGGAATTGCTAAAACCGAAACCATTAAAACATTTAGCTATGACTATAAAACAGACTATGAAAGAACCAATGAAGTAATTGGTAAAGGAATTTATACTGGAACCAAATTAAGCTTTATGCCAAATTTTGTAGGAGATAGCATCAGCACTGCTAAAGTCTTTGCTAACGAAAACGATTTAAGTCTTAATATTGAATATGTAAAAGACACCAGTGAAGCACTTGGCATAATTCTTCGCCAAAGCATCCCAGAAGGAACAATGGTTAAAAACATTTCCGGTTTTACAATATATGTAAATGACTATGAAGAAGAGCCAAAAACCAATAATAACCAACCAGAAAATAATAAAACCGATAATGATAATAATACTAGTGAAAAAAATGAGCAAAATTCAAATCAAAAAGAAAATGAAAACAATACCAAAGAACCAGAAACCGACAATAAAGAAACCGATAATAAAACTACCAATAATAAAACAGACTCCCAAGATAAAAATAATCAAAATTCAACCAATTCTGATTCTCAAACAGAAAATAAAAAAGAAGAGACCCCAACAATTCCTGGCTCTCCTGAACAAACCACAACTGATAACCAAACAATAGATTAAGAATACAACTAAAAAGTATTCTTTTTTATCGCTTAAAATTATTTATCATTTTGTTCTATATACTTTTTAATAGTTTCACTACTTTTAGCATTTATCTTATAATCTGCAAATATATGAGCTTTATATAAAGGATAAGCAGCAGCTCCTATCATTGCTCCATTATCTGTACAATAAATAATATCCGGAACATGTAATAAAACATTATACTTTTTACAAACTTTAGCAATTTCTTTTCTTAAATATTGATTAGCCGATACCCCACCAGCTAAAATCATATTTTTAACTTGATTCTTAGTTAAGGCCAAATCAACTTTCCGGCATAATTCATCAACAGCTGTCTTTTGAAAAGAACATGCTAAATCATTAATTCTAATTTCATTATTTCGTTGAGTCTCATTATGCACTAAATTAATAATATAGCTTTTTAAACCACTAAATGAAAAATTATAACTATCATCATTCATTAAAATAGGCATATCATAAGTAGGACTACCCAAAAGTGCTTTTTTTTCGATATTAGGGCCTCCTGGATAAGGCATTTTTAAAACTCTTGCTACCTTATCATAAACTTCACCTATTGCATCATCTAAAGAACTACCTAATACTTCCATATCAAATTCACTATTTAATAAAACTAAATCAGTATGACCACCACTGACAACTAAAGCTAAACTTGGATATACTATATCATTTTCTAAATTATTAGCAAAAATATGACCCAAAGTATGATTAACTTTAATTAAAGGCTTATTATAAACATAAGAAAGAACTTTGGCACATTCTAAACCTACCAATAAAGACCCAAGTAAACCTGGGGCATAAGTAACAGCTATTGCAGATATTTCCTCCATTGTAACATGACTTTTATTTAAAGTTTCCTCTAAAACCATTGTAATATTTTCCGCATGCATTCGACTAGCAATTTCTGGAACAACTCCTCCAAAATTAGCATGAGTATCCATCTGAGTCAAAATAGTTAAAGAATCAACAAATTTACCATTCTTTACAATAGCCATACTTGTTTCATCACAAGAAGTTTCTATTGCTAAAATATAAACATCTTCCATTTAAACCACTCTTTCCATAACATATGCATTATCTATGCCATAATAATTCTTGCGAATATTAATAATTTTAAAACCAAATTTTTGATAAAAACGAATTGCCTTCTTATTCTTCACATTTACCTCTAAATAAACCATATCATTTGGTTCTAAACTAGTAATCATATAATCTATTAAAAGCATTCCAATTCCTTGATTACGAAACTCTTCTTTCACAAAAATATCAACTAAATCAACTGAATTATATAACTTAGTATAATGAATAAAACCAACAACTAAACCATCTTTTTCATAAACATATAAATAATTTAAATTATCCCTCATTATTTCTTTTAAATTATTAATAATTTTATAATTAGCATGTAAATTCATACCAAGTTCATAAACACTTTCAAAATCTTTTTCTAATACTTCTCTAATCATTTAAAACCTCAATTGCTTAACATAAAAAGGATTTACCAAATGGGGATTTATAGCTTCCTTTTGCTGAGCAAATAAAACACTATTTAAAATATCATAATCATTTACTAATAATACATTATGTGCCTTAACAAATTCATCATATTCGCTTTTTGAAATATAAAAATAATTATCTATCAATTCTTTCTTAGAATTAAATAAAGCTAAAAAATAGCCATTTTTTTCACTTAAAGAAAGATAAGTATCTTTAGCAAAATTAATACTAGCCAAACAAGTTTCAATACTTGTTATAGTCCTTATTGGAATATTTAAAGTAAAAGCCAAAGTTTTTGCAATTGTAACCCCCAACCTTTCTCCTGTAAAAGAACCTGGACCATTTACAACTACTATATCTGTTAAATCTTTAACTGTTTTCTTTTCTTCCTCCATAAGCTTTACCAACGTTGGCATACATACAGTACTATGGTCTAATTTTTCATTTACAGTTATTTCTCTTAACAACTTATTATTAAAAACTAAAGCCAACCTTATCGTGCTAGCATGAGTATCTATAAATAACGTCAACATAAAAAAACACCTCTTTAAAACATCTGTAGTATACCATTTTTTAGGCAAAATAAAAAGAGTTAAAAACTCTTATAAAACTGATTCACAAATATCTTCATATAATTTACCATAAGGTTTTAAAATTAAAACTCTTGTATTTTCATCAACTAACCGAAATTCTATTTCTAATCTTTCTTCCGGAAGAACTTTATCAACTAGCTCAGCCCATTCAATAATAGTCACGCCACCTTTAGAAAAATAATCAGCAAGACCAATATTATCTTTTTCATCTTCTAAACGATAAGCATCAATATGATATAAAGGAAGTTCACCATTAAAATATTCTTTCACAATATTAAATGTCGGTGAAGTAATATTATCAGTTATCCCCAAAGAAGAGGCAAAACCTTTTACAAAAACAGTCTTTCCACTTCCTAATTCTCCATTTAAACATATCACCATATTTGGAAATTTTTCACTTTCAATATTCTGCGCTAATTTTAACGTATCTTCTTCATCTCTAGACGTAAATTTATAATTCATGCATAATCACCTTACATTCATTCTAACACAAGTCTAAAATAGCATACAATATAAATAATATTCTTTGACACATAATATCTAAATTTCCCATTTTATAATGTAAAGAAAAAATATTAAATAATTATAATAAATCATCAATATTTTTTTCTGAATCAAAATTCTCTTCTTCAATTAACTTATTATCTTTTTTAACTTTAGCTTCTATCTTTGGCGTAAATGGAATTCCCTGTTCTCGTACACATTGAACTAAAAACATATTTAAGGCTACTGAAGTATTTAAACCTAAACTTCTAAATAAAGCATCAGCCTTTTTCTTTAAAGTACGGTCAACCCGAAAACTCATATTAGTAGTATTAGATATATCCATAAATTACCCTAACCTCCCTTATTATCATAATAACAAGAAAAAATTTTTAAGTCAATGCATTTTCAATATTCTGTTCATACAATCTAATCTTGACCATAAGCATAAATACCATGAATTTTTTCTAAAATTTCTTTACTCGGCGCCTTTAATTTCCACTTTCCCTTTTCATAAGCAACTTCAAAATCAATAGTATAAAAAATTCTTTTTTCTTCTTTTTCCATTTCCTGCAATTCTAAATTCAAAATCTTTTCTTTAGTATCATATTTTTGAGGTTCATTTTTAATAATTGTCATTGCCCGATTTTTACTTTCTTCATAATCATACACACTTATATCTACACCAATATATGCTTCATCACCATTATAATGTTCCTCTTTAATTTTATATTCTAAATCAGTATACTGTCTTTTCATAACTAATTCATATAAATTTTGTTCTTCTAAAGAAATTTCTTCAAAAATAGCTAATTTATGTAATGAAGAAATAACCTCTTCATCATGATTTTTAAATTTATTTAAATATTTTATAACTTCAAAAGAAGCATCTGTTTTCGTACAAGCACTAAGCAAAAAAAGCAAAACAACTAAAATACTTACCTTTCTCATAATTTCTCCTGATAAGTAATCAATATTAAACGATATAGTTCATGAACCATTAATGTATCAGCTTGATTTAATTTAGTATACAAAGCCTGCAATGCCTCAGCAAAATTATCTTCCATTTTATGAAAACATTCATAAAACAAATAACGGCATTTATCAACATTTTTATCCTTTTCAATACTTTTTAATTCTGCATAAATTATATTTTTTTCACTCACAGTTTGTCTTAATAAAAAATTTTTTTTTAATGGTTTACCAATTGTATAAGTAAAATATTCCCCTTTCATTGTTGAAGATATTTCATTAATATTATTTTCATCTTCTACTAAAAGCTTACTTCGATAAATAACATTTCCCTCTTTATTAATTTCAACAAATATACTTGTTTTTGAATCTGTTAATATAAAACCTGAAAATCGTTCTTTCTTATTTTTAGCTATTGTTTTTTCATAAACGGCCATTGCCATCTTTTCACTTACCCTAATTTCATTATTCAAAAAATCTCCAATAACATCATGTTTAACTTTAAACAATGGTGTTTTCTTAATTGCAATTAAATCATCAGTCTTTTCCCATT
>CANRJL010000029.1 GCA_947630935.1 uncultured Bacilli bacterium
GAGAAGAGGCATCTACTTTAGAAGATGTAGTGGAACCTTTTTTACTGCAAGAAGGTTTTATTAAAAGAACTCCAAGAGGAAGAGTAGCAACTGAAAAAAGTTATGAGCATTTAAGAATTGCCCATAATAAAAGTTTATTTTAGGAGGCTGTATGGAAAAAAATCGTTTAATTATTATTGAAGGACCCCAAGGTACAGGTAAAACAACTTTAGCAAATTATTTAAGAGAAAATATTGCTAGTTCTAATTTATATCGCTTAAGTGGTCAAAAAGATAAAAGTAAAACAGGAAAATTAGTAAGTAAAAAAATGTATTTAGCTTTACTTGCTTATTTAAAACAAATGCAAGATATTCCTATGGATATTATTTTTGATAGAACTTTTTTTACTGAAGAAGTTTATGCAAGACTAGGATATAAAGATTATTCTTTTACGGATGTTTATAATTATTTAGTAGAAGAATTTAATAAGTTAAATTATGATATCTATTTAGTATTATTATATTTAAAAGATCCACATATTTTTGAAGAAAGACTTATAAGAGAACCTCATCATACCTATCAGTCTTTTAGTGAAGAAAACAGTACCAATCAACAAGATATGTATAAAGTTTTAGGAGAAGAATTAAAAAATACTAATATTAAAGTATTAAGACTTGCCATGGATAATTTTGATGAAGCTTACAGGAAAATAAATAAAGAATTTAAAATCATGAGGTAAATTATGAGTACAGAAGATTTTGATTATGAATTACCTGAGCATTTAATAGCTCAAACTCCTCTTAAAAATAGAAGTGCTTCAAAATTATTAGTTTTAGATAAGGATACTGGAATTATTGAACATAAAGTTTTTACTGATATTAAAGATTATTTAAAAAAGGGTGATGTATTAGTTTTAAATAATACTAAAGTTATTCCTGCAAGATTAATTGGGGAAAAAATAGAAACTAAAGCTGTTATTGAATTATTGCTTTTAAAAGATTTAGGAAATAATATTTGGGAATGTTTATCAAGACCTTTTAAAAGATTAAAAGTTGGAAGTAAAATTAAATTTGGGGATGAGTTAATAGCCGAAGTAATTAATAAAAAAAGAGCAGGAATTGTGGAAGTTAAGTTAGAGTATCAAGGTATTTTAATGGAAATATTAGATAGATTAGGGCAAATGCCCTTACCTCCTTACATTCATGAGAAATTAAAAGATAAGAATCGTTATCAAACAGTATATGCTAAAGTTTTAGGTAGTGCAGCAGCTCCGACAGCAGGACTTCATTTTACTAAAGATTTATTAAAAGAAATAGAAAATATGGGTGTTATTATAACTTATGTTACTTTGCATGTTGGTCTAGGAACTTTTAGGCCAGTGGAAGTAAGTGATGTCACTAAACATTCAATGCATAGCGAATATTATGAGATGAGTGATGAAACAGCTAAGATTTTAAATAAAGCTAAAAGTGAAGGAAGAAGAATTATAGCTGTGGGTACAACATCAACTAGAACTTTAGAAGCAGTAATGCGTAAATATCATACTTTTAAAGAGACTAAGGAAAATACTGATATTTTTATTTATCCTGGTTATGAATTTCAAGCTATTGATTGTTTAATTACTAATTTTCATTTACCAAAAAGTACTTTAATTATGCTTGTCAGTGCTTTGGCTGGTAAAGATAAAATAATGGCGGCTTATAAAGAAGCTATAAAATTAGAATATCGTTTTTTTTCTTTTGGCGACGCGATGTTTATTAAGAAGGAGAGTTAACTATGGATATTAGTAAATTTTTAGTTTGGGTGGTTGCGCCTGCACAAAATGAGATAGATTTTTTAGAATATCATTTTGGATGTACGGAACATCGAGATTTTTTAAGAAAATTAATTGCTGATAAAAAAATAAATCATTATGGGCGTGGAGAAAGTCATTTTGCTTTTGCTCAAACTTTATGTGAAAATGGTTATATAGTAGGAATTAATTCTGGAGTAAAAATAGGAGGTCGTTATACTTGTACTTTGTTTTTACCAGAGCATTTAAGTTCTTGGCAACTAGAATTTTTAGAAGGAGTAATTCCAATTTTTAAAGAAAAATTTTATACTGATAAAAATATGTTTTCGACTTTAGTATATAGTACATCATCTTTTGGTTATAAGAGTGGTTATGATAATTTTCGTGATTTAGAAATTGAAGCTAAAATTAATAATAGTTCTTTTTTACAAAGTGAAGAAGCAGGAGTAATGATGTTGGAAGAAGAACTAGGGCGTATGAAAAATCAGAAGCAAAAAGAAAAATAGTAAGGATTTGAGAAAAATGAAATTAGAATTTGAATTACTTAAAAAAGAAAAAAATTCCAATGCTCGACTTGGCAAAATAATTTTTAATAATAAAGAGTATGAAACGCCAATGTTTATGCCAGTTGGAACTCAAGCAACTGTTAAAACTTTAAGCCCTGAAGAAGTTAAAGAAACAAAAGCCGGAATTGTTCTTGCTAATACTTATCATTTATGGTTAAGACCTGGAGATGAAGTTATAAAAGAAGCTGGTGGTCTTCATAAATTTATGAATTATGATGGGCCAATTTTAACAGATTCAGGTGGCTACCAAGTCTTTTCATTAGCTAAAAGAAAAGATATTAAAGAAGAGGGTGTGTATTTTAAAAATCAATATAATGGAGATAAACTTTTACTTACTCCTGAAAAATCGATTCAAATTCAGCAAAACTTAGGAAGTGATATTGTAATGAGTTTTGATGAATGTATTGGTTATCCAGCTGCAAAAGATTATGTTGCGCAGAGTGTTGAACGTACTTTAAGATGGGCAAAACGTGGTAAAGATGTTTTTAAAGGCGATAAGCAAATTCTTTTTGGAATTGTTCAAGGTGGTATTTATCCGGAACTTAGAAAGCATTGTGCTAAAGAATTAATTAAAATGAATTTTGATGGTTATTCTATAGGTGGAACAAGTGTTGGTGAAGATAAAGAAACACAATATAAGATGGTTTCAGATTCAGTTAAGTATTTGCCTGATGATAAAATTCGGTATTTAATGGGGGTAGGTGACCCGATAGATTTGGTAGAAAATGTTATTAGAGGTATTGATATTTTTGATTGTGTAAGTCCCACAAGATTAGCAAGACATGGTCATGCTTATACTAAATATGGCAAGATAAATTTAAAAAATGCTAAATATAAAAGAGATTTTACCCCAATTAGTAAAACATGTGATTGTTATGCTTGTAAATATTATACAAAAGCATATATTAAACATTTAATAAATGCTGAAGAAAGTTTTGGGGCACGTTTACTTTCTATTCATAATATTAGATTTTTAGTTTCTTTAATGGAAGATTTGCGAAAAGCAATTAAAGAAGACCGAATTTTAGAATTTCGTGAAGAATTTATTAAAAATTATTATGGTGAAATTAATGAATAATAAAACAATGATTTTAATAACTATTCTGGTTATATTTTTTAGTATATGTGGAGCAACTTTTTGGCGTGTGAATGTTAATCATGAACAACGAATGACTTTAGTAGTTGAAAAGCGAATTATTGAAGCTGCCCAGGCTTGTTATAATGATGATAATTGTTCTTCTAATAAAGTTACTTTAGGGGAGTTAATTCAAAAAGGCTATGCTAAAAAAGAAATAAACCCTTTAACAAAAACATATTATTCTTTAGAAAGTTATGTTATATTTGAAAATAAAAATTATACATTTATTGCTGTATAATTTTTTTTGCCATTAAAAAGTAAAAAAATGCTTATTTTTCTTTTTTATTAATACCTATCATTGACCCTAAAATGCTAGATAATATTAATACAATGTAGTAAATCATTCTTTCAATAGTAAAACGAGATTGATAAAATATTAAATTGATTATTACTAATAATATAATAAGTATGATACCTATTTTAATTCCTTCAAGGTATCCTTTTTTTTCGGCTTGTTTACCATATTTATAACCTATTATTAAAAAAATAATAATCATAATAATTGTAAAAAATAAATTTGTTGTTTGAAAATTCATTATTCCTCCTAAATTAAATAATGAGAATAAAAGGCTTATTAAAAGAATAATAAGTAAAAAAATTCCTAAAGTTTTGCCAAATTTTTTTATTGTTTTCAAATTAATCACCTATATAACTTTATGTTTTTGTTTAAAAAAATAGAAGTTTGAACATAATAATGTTAGGTGAAGCATATGGAAGAGTTAATTCAAGTTGTTTTTCGGACATTTTTCTTTTATTTTTTTATTGTTTTACTTTATCGAATAATGGGAAAACGGGAAGTTGGCCAATTGGGGATAATTGACTTAATTATTTCAATTTTAATGGCTGAATTGGTGGCAATTTCTATTGAAGATTCTCAAAAATCATTGTGGCTTACAATATGGCCATTAGTTTTGTTAACAGCCTTAGAAATTGGGTTAGCTTTTATTTCAATTAAATCACGAACTTTTCGCGCTTTGTTTGGTGGAAAACCTTCTTTAATTGTTTGCGATGGTAAAGTAAATTATCGAGAAATGATACGCCAACGGTACAGTATGGATGATTTATTACTCAGTTTACGGCAGAAAGAAATTAAGGATATAGAAGAAGTTGAATATGCTTTTTTAGAACCAAATGGCAAATTATCTATTTTTAAGTATAATCTTTTTCATACTAAAACTACTTATCCAATGCCTTTAGTTTTAGATGGAACTATTAATAAAAAAACATTGGAATATTTAAAAAAAGACCAAGATTGGTTAATTGATATTTTAGCTAAAAAACATTTATTGGTAGAAGAAGTTTTTTATGCTTTTTATAAAAAAAATAAAATTTATTTAATTGCTAATCAGGAAGTTTAATTCGACATGATTTTTTCTTTTAGTATGTTATAAATTGGGTGTGATGCTTATGAAGAAAAGATTACTTTTATTTATTTGTGCATTTGTTTTAGGAGGCCTTATGGCTTATATTACAAAAGTACGTTTTCAAAATCTCGAGAATAATCATTTTATTATTGCTTATCAATTAGGAATTTATTCTAGTTATGAAAATGCTTTAAAAATGGCTAAAGATGCAAAGGGGGCTATTATTGTTAATAAAAATAATACCTATCAAGTAATTGGGGCAGTAGCTAATTCTAAAGCAAGTGAAGAAAAGATGGAAAATTTATTAAAGCAAGAGAATTTAACATATTATCCAAAAAAGATTTCTTTAAATTCGAAGGCTTTGAAAACAGTAGAAGAATATGAATTATTAATTCGCGAAACTGAAGATTTTGATGCTCTTAAAGTACTTAATGAACAGCTTTTAAAAAGTTTAGAAGAAAGGATGAATTAAATGGGTTATGCCATTAAAGATTTACCAAAAGATGAACTTCCACGAGAAAAAGCTTTAAAATATGGTTTTGATGCTTTATCAGATGCTGAGTTACTAGCTATTTTATTACGAACGGGAACAAAAAAAGTAAATGCCAAAGAATTGGCAATACAAATATTAAAAGAAATGAATTCTTTAAAAGGATTACAAAATAGTCGAATTTCTAAGTTAGCAAGTATTAAGGGTGTTGGCAAAGTAAAAGCTATTACAATTTTGGCGGCTTTAGAATTGGGAAAAAGATTTCAAAAAGACAATTTTATTAAAGAGATTAAAATAAGAGAAACAGCTGATGTTTATTGTAATTTTAAAAATGAATTAGAAGAAGAAAGTCAAGAAAAGTTTATGGCCTTATTTTTAAATAATCAAAATATCGTTTTGGGCAGTAAAATTATGTTCATGGGTTCCTCTTCCCAAAGTTTTGTCGAGCCAAAAGAAATTTTTAAAGAAGCGATGCTATATAACGCAACACGGTTAATTGTATTACATAATCATCCTAGTGGTAATCCCACGCCAAGCAAACAAGATTATTTAATTACAGACCAAATTAAAGAAGCAGGGTTATTGTTAAATATTCATTTATTAGATCATTTGATTATTGGTAAGAAAAATTATTATAGTCTTTATGAATATATTAAAGGAGGAATTACATGAAACAAAAAATTACAATTTTAAAAATTTTTTTAATTTTTTTAATTTTGTATTTAGGAAGTGATTTTTTAATTTCTTGTTTAATTTCTATGGATAATAATTTAGAAGTAAAAAATGTTTGCTATGAAGAAGAATATAACTCTTTAAAAAAAGAATATGATGAATTATTAAATTATACATCTAATATGCCTAATAATATAATAAGTAAAGTAATTGAGCATGACCCGCTTACTTTTTTTGCCGAAGTTAAAATTTTAAAAGGAAAGAAAGAAGGCATTTTAAAAGACTCTATGGTTTTTAATGAACAAGGCTTGGTTGGAATAGTAAGCAAAGTAATGAATCATACATCAATGGTGCAACTATTGCCTAATAAAAACACTAAAATTGCCGTTAAAATTGGGGATATAGATGGCTTACTAGAAAGTGACAATGGAGTATTAAAAGTCAAAAATATAACTTCATCAAATCAAATTTTAGAAAATACTGAAGTAAAAAGTTCTAATTATAGTTTACTAGAATCTGGTGTAGTTATAGGAACTGTAAAAGAAGTTTATAAAACTAATCAAAATTTAAGTACTGAAGTAATTATTGAGCCTAGTGTTGATTTTAATCATTTAAATTATGTTTCAGTTAAAATGGTGAAAAAAGATGATTAAAATACTTTCATTCTTGCCTTTTACTTTTTTTGCTGATTCCAAAGAAGAAAACCTTTATTATATTATTTCATTTGGTCTCTTATTTGATTTTTTTTTATATCATTTTTTCTTTTTAAATACATTCTTTTTTCTTATTTTATACATAGTTAATAAAAAATTTCGAAAATCGAAAAACTATTTTATTTTTCTTTTTAAGAATATTTTAAATTTAATAATAGGTTTTATATTTTATGCTCTTTATACAAATAGTTTTTTTAGTTTTGATTTTTTCTTTAAATGTTTGCTTTTAAATTTATTAGTTGCAACTATTTTTTATCGCTTTCATAAAAAAAGTTTAGAAATTAATTTGTTCTAAATTTTTTTTTAATGCATATTTTGAGATAGGTGAAATAAATGGATGAATATGAAATGATTTTAAAAAGGCATAAAGAACGAATGAAATTAAAAGAAAAAAAAGCAACTAATTTTATTAGTAAAACTTTTTCTAAAATACTTCTTAGTATTATTTTTATTTTAGGAAGTTGTATTTATATTCATTTAAATGATTCAAATAAAAATGTTTATAAAGATACTATTTTTGAAAGTAATTTGACTTTTGCTAAAATGAATCATTGGTATGAATCGATGTTTGGAAGTATTTTGCCTAGTGTGCCTATAGAAAATCAGGTAGTTGCTAAAGAGGATATTACATTAGGTCAGATGGAGACTTATTTGGATGGTTATAAATTACATACGTCTTCTAATCAAGCTATTTCAGCTATAGGAAGTGGTATTTTAGTATACTTAGATGAAAAAGATGGTTATGGTAAAACTGCAATTATTCAGGGAGTTGATGGTGTGGATATTTGGTATGGTAATTTAACTGATTTTAATTTGAAATTATATGATTATGTAGAAGAGGGCACTATTATAGGAAATAGTAGTGGAGATTATTATTTGGTATTTTATAAAGATGGAAAACCAATAAGTTATGAAAGTTATGGCACGCCTGTGGAAAATTAATTTTGCTACATATATTTATTTTTTAATTGCTTTTTTATGTGGCTATTTTAAAAATGTATGTCTACTTTTTTTTATTGTTTTTCTTCATGAATTGGGGCATTTATTTTGGATAAAAATTTTTAATTATCCAGTTATTTCTATTATTTTTTATCCTTTTGGCGGACTTACAAAAGTTAATATACCCATTAATGCTTCTATTAATAAAGAACTATTAATTGCTCTTGGGGGAATTATTATGCAATTAATAATAGAAGTAATACTAATTATTTTTTTCCACTCATCACCTAATCTTAAACTTTATTTATTTTATAATGAAACATTACTTTTTTTTAACTTACTTCCATTGTATCCCTTAGATGGCAGCAAAATCTTAGAATTAATTTTGGAAAAATTTTTGCCTTATGAAAAAGCTCTTTTTTGGCGTGATATTATTTGTACTATAATGATTTTTCTTTTTTTATTATTGATGATTGTTCAAAAGCAAATTAATTGGTTAATATATCTATTTTTAATTTTACAATGTATTACAATGTTTAAAAATCAAAAATATTTAAAAAATCGTTTTTATTTAGAACGGTATTTATATTCTTTTCCATATCATAAAATTGAAAGTCATAATAAAATTAGACTTTCTTTAATGAAAAAAGATACATTACATTTTTTTTTATATCAAGGACACTATTTACATGAAAAAGCTATTTTGAAGAAGTATTTTATTGACTAATTATTTATTTTAATTATAATTAGTTAATTAGGTGAATCTTGATGAACGAATGTAGTACTTTATTAAATGAAGAAATAGCAATTTTAATTGATGATTATATGAAAGTTATTATGCAAATTTTTTTACGGACTGATAAATTATTAAACCAGAAAGTATTACATTTTGCTAAAAATGATATGGAAACATACATTGCCTTAAAAGAAAATTCTAATTTTTTATTAGTTTTATTTTCAGGAACAGTTCCTGAATTTACTGAAATTATTTTAAATACATTACAATTAGAAGAAGATAATATTGCCAAATTGCTTAAATTATATAATAAACATGTTTTTATTAATAATAAGTTTTGGCTTACAGTTTTAGAAGAAGAAAAATTAGCAAGACATATTATTATAAATTCATGCATGGTTTATATGAATATTTCTCTTGATAATTATTATGAATGTTATCAATGTTTAAATACTTTAGATACTTCTTTTTTAAAAAAAATTATTTATAGTATAAGTGATATATTTGTTGGTGATTGTCTAAAAAAAACTGAAGATATGGATAATTATTTAGAGTCTTTAAATAATAGTATTTATGATTTTACAAAAAATGAGAAAGAATTAATTAAGAAAATTATGCTTTCTTATGTGCCATCTTTTTCTTTAAAGTTACATTAAAATTTTCTTAAAATTTGTTGACATAGGGGGGGGGTATTATGTTATAATTTTTTCTATAAAATATAGAAAAGAGAATAACATATGAAATTAAAAAAGTTAGAAAAAATAAGAAAGAATAAGAAAAAAGTATTATTAGGAACAATTGCGATGTTATGTTCCTTAGGAATAGGCTTGTTATTAGGTAAGACTTTTTCATTGTATCAAGTAAATAAAAGTTTTGAATTTGTAAATGGTAAAGTAAATTACTATGGTAAAAGTGATGTGTACTTTGCATTTTATAATGGGAGTACTTGGTTAGAAGAAATGCCTAAAAAAGATAATACTGATAATTTAATTTTTAGTAAAGCTGTATGTGATAATAATACAACAATATCATGGAATTCTGAAACATGGGAACCAACAATAAAAAATTTAACAAAGGCTAAAACAAGATGTACCCTTTATTTTGCTAAGTTAATTCATTTAGATAGAGATATAACTTTAGCAAAAGAAGGAGCAGATGGTTTATATAAAGTAGAACATAGCAACTTAAGTGAATTAGGTAATGAATGGAATAAAACAGAGTATCGATATGCCGGAGTAAACCCAGATAATTATGTTAAATTTAATAATGAGTTATGGCGAATAATCGGCTTAGTTAATGTTCAAACAAATAATGGCGTAGAACAAAGATTAAAAATAATTAGAACAGATGGAGTTGAAAGCCAAAAATCATTTGGCAACTATGCATGGGATAGAAAATCAGATTATACTGCTAATTGGACAACAAGTAAATTAAAAGAAATGTTAAATGGAATATATTATAAAAGTGAAAAAGGAGAATGTTATACTGCAAGTAATGGAAGTA
>CANRJL010000030.1 GCA_947630935.1 uncultured Bacilli bacterium
TTAAAGAATTTATGAAAACTAAAATTAAAAAAGATTTAGTAATTATTTGTAATTTAGAAGAAAATAAATTTTATCAAAAATTACAAGAAAATACTAATTTTACAAGTGATAAAAGAATTAAATTTATAGGTTCAGTTTATGACCAAGATGAATTGAAAACATTTAGAGTGTTAGCTTATGCTTATTTACATGGGCATTCAGCTGGTGGGACTAACCCTTCATTATTAGAGGCTTTAAGTAGTACTAAAGTTAATATTTTATATGATGTAGCTTATAATAAAGAAGTTGGTTTAGATAGTTGTTTTTACTTTAATAAGAATGAAAATAATTTAAAAAATGTTTTAGAAAAAGTTGATAAGTTAAGTAAAGATGAATGTTCTAAATATGAATGTCTTGCTAAAAAAAGAATTAAGGATAGTTATACTTGGGATATTGTTTGTGAAAAATATCAACAGTTATTTAAAGAAATTTTAAAATGATGGTGATTAACAGATGATTAAAAATAAGAAATTAAGAGTGATATTAGTAATTTTTCAAACTTTTATGGCATATTTATTATCGATTTATATTTTAAATAATGGCCTTAATTTATCAGTATTATTAAATGGCGATATTTTCTTGTTTTTTATAGTTTGGCTTATTAGTTGCTTTGTTTTATGTCATTTTTTTGTCCCTCTTAAATCTTTATATGAATGGTTGTTTAGGAAAAGATTTGTTGTTGCTTTTTTGGTCTTTCTTTTATTAGTGTTGGGTAAATTTAATGGTAGTTCTTATGGCATGTGGAATACATATATTGAACCTAATTATCCTGTTAGTAGTTTAAATTCGATTATAGCGCCAATAAGAGCAATTAGAAGTGATGAATGGTTTGTGAATTCGCCTCATGTTTTATCAGAATTTAAAAATAATTTTGATTATTATAATTCTTTTTCGCGAAGTGTTCCGACTGATATGTTTGCAACTTTACCAGTTCCAGTTAAAAGTTTGATGATTGTTACTAAACCATTTTTAATAGGTTATCTTTTCTTAGGTAAAGATTATGGAATGGCTTTTTATTGGTGGGGAAGATTAATTGTTTTATTTTTAGTTACTTTTGAATTTTTTAGAATATTTACTAAAGATAATCGAAAGTTATCATTACTAGGAACTATCTTAGTGACTTTTTCACCAGCTATTTTTTGGTGGTATTCGCAATATTTAGTTGAACAATTAATTGGTGGTAATTTAGCTATAATTATGTTTTATTATTTATTACATGCTAAAGAAAAGAAAAAGAAAATTTTATATTCTGGTGGTTTAGGGTTTGGCTTTTTAATATTTTTCTTTACTTTTTATCCCGCTTGTTTAGTTCCTTTAGGTTATTTTTATTTAATTTTAGCTTTATATTTACTTTATGAATATCATAAAAGCGAAAAAATAAAATTAAAAGATTTAAGTTATTTATTAATACCGATTAGTATGTTTGGAATTTTTTTAATTATTTTCTTTATGAAAAGCTATGATGCTTATAAAATAATTAATAATACGATTTATCCTGGGCAAAGAATAAGTTTAGGTGGAGAAGGTTTTAAAAATTTATTTTATTATCCTATATCAATATTATTTCCTTATCTTAATGTAAATAACCCTTGTGAAGCTGCAACTTTTTATTCTTTTTTTCCATTTAGTATTATTTTAGCATTATATTTAATTATTAAAGAACGGAAAGATAATATTTTGCTAATTAGCTTAATAGGGTTAGTAACTTTATTTCTTTTAGTAACAATTTTGCCAATACCAAAAGTTATGGCTGAGTTAACATTGTTAGCTAAAGTTCCGGGGGTAAGATTAGTTGTTATAATTTCTTATATTTTGGTTTTTATGACTATTTTAGTTTTAAATAAAATTAAATTAACTAAAAATAGTAAAAAAGTTTTAGGAGTTTTAAGTGTAATTATAAGTTTAGGAGTTACTTATTATGGCTATCGGGAAATATTAGCAAATTATTCCATGAAAGTTCTAGTATTATGTTCGTTTGCTTTAATTATTATTTTAATTTTAATGATTACTAAAAAAGACAATTTATTACTTTTTAGTATAGCTTTATTATGCTTTTTTTCAACGATTTATGTTAACCCTTTAATGAAGGGCTTTAATGGGATATATGAAAAGCCTCTTAGTAAAGAGTTAGAAAAATATCAAAATGAAGGTAAAAAATGGTTAGTGTTAGATAGTTTTGTTATTCCTAATTATTTTTTAGCAAATGGTTTAAAAGTAATTAATTCAACTAATTTATATCCTAATATAGATTTTTATCATTTATTAGATAAAGATTTAAAGTATGAAAGTGTTTATAATCGTTATGCTCATATAGAAGTTAAATTAGGAAAAGATGTGACTAGTTTTAAGAGTCCTTATGAAGACCAAGTTCATATTTCTTTGAATTCGAATGATTTGAGTAAATTAGATGTTAGTTATATTGCTTCTTTATCTGATATAACAGTATTTGCTAATGAAAATGTTTCTTTTAAAGAATTGTATCATTTAGATAATATTTATTTGTATCAAGTTATATATAGTTAGTTTTAATTAGCAAAAAAATGAAGTTTTTAATTTTGCTTGTTGGTTTGATATTTTAAGTTATAAATGCTATACTATTAATGAATTGAGGTGTTAAATGAAAAAAGAAATAGTTGATGCTATTGAGATTCAAAATGTGACGAAAAGTTTTAAGATATATTATGATAAAGCAAGAACTTTAAGGAACATTTAGTATTTTGGCATAAGAGTGAACCTGAGTTATTTACTGCTTTGAAAGATGTAAGTATTGATATTAAAAAAGGTGAAACTGTTGGTTTAGTTGGGGTAAATGGTTCAGGCAAATCAACTTTATTAAAATTAATGACTAAGATTATTTATCCGAATAAAGGTAAAGTTATAACTCATGGCAAATTAACATCTTTGCTTGAGCTTGGAGCAGGTTTTCATCAGGACTTTACGGGTCGGGAAAATATTTATTTTAATGCTTCTATTTTTGGGCTTACTAAAGCTGAAATTGATAAACGGTTAGATGATATTATTGCCTTTTCAGAATTAGGAGATTTTATTGATAACCCTGTGCGAACTTATTCGTCTGGGATGTATATGCGTCTTGCTTTTTCGATTGCAATTAATGTTGATGCTGAAATATTATTAATTGATGAAATTTTAGCTGTTGGTGACCAGCATTTTCAAGAAAAATGTTTTGCTAAATTACAAGAATTAAAAGAAAGTGATAAAACAATTGTTATTGTTAGTCATGATTTAGAAAATATTAAGCGTTTATGTAATCGAGCTATATGGATACATCAAGGATGTGTATTAGCAGATGGTAAACCAGAAAATGTAATTGCATCTTATTTAAAGAAGTGTGGGTGATATAAATGGCAATCTTTAAAAAATTGTATCAATATCGGGAATTGTTAAAAACTAATATTCAAAAAGAAATAAGAGGAAAATATAAAGGCTCTTTTTTGGGGGTTTTATGGTCATTTTTAAACCCATTATTAATGGTATTAGTTTATGCAATTGTTTTTCCGTATATTATGCGAGTTTCAGTTCCAAATTATTTAATTTTTTTAATCGTAGCAATTATTCCATGGAACTTTTTTACAACATGTATTACAACTGGTTGTAATTGTGTTTGGCTAAATGGTGGTATCATTAAAAAAGTATATTTTCCACGAGAAATCTTGCCAGTAAGTGTTATTTGTGCAGGATGTATTAACTTTTTAATTTCTTGCCTTATCATTTTAATATTCTTGATTTTTGGGGGGATAGGTTTAAGTATTAATATTTTGTGGTTACCTTTAATAGTTATAATTCAAAGTTTGCTAAGTTTAGGGTTACTTTTTATATTAAGTGCAATTAATGTTTATGTAAGAGATGTCGAATATTTAGTAAGTTTTGTCTTAAATTTATTATTTTATGGAACACCTATTTTATATACAATAGATATGTTTCCTAAAACATTACAATGGGTTTTATATCTAAACCCTCTTGCCCATTTAATAGATGCATACCGTTCGATTTTCTATTGGCAAACTATGCCTAATTTAAGTTCAATTGTTTACTTATTTTGTTTAGCTATTTTAGTATTAGTAACTGGTTATATGATATTTAAAAAATTAGAAAAAGGTTTTGCAGAGGAGTTATAAGATTATGGATAAATTTTTAAAAATAAAAAGTATTGTATTAAGTGGTCTTAAAAATCCAAAATTAGTTGTTATGGGATATATATTAAAAAATTATGAACAAATTTTGGTATATGTTGATAATAAAAAAGTTGATTTTAATATTTATGAAGGACCTGATAATTTTGTTTTAACAGTTGTTTTAGAACCAAAATCTAAAGAAATACAGATATTTGTAGTTAATAAAAAAGAACGATATGAAATTGTTAAAATTAAAAATAGTTTATTAAAAAGAATAGGAAATAGAATTAAATCTTTATTTTTTCCAATTACGCATACTTTATCACTTGTATTAAATACTTTAAAAAAAGGAATTGTTTTTTTATGGAAAGAACATCATTTTTTAGTACCTCCTTCTTTATGGAAAAAGTATTTTTTAGCATTTATTCATAAAGTAAAAGTAGCATTGCATTTGGTTTATTTAAACCCTTTTCGGCAAAAAGATTATTTAAAATGGGTTAATAATTGTGAAAAAAAACCAGTTTATCAGGCTTTAGAATATCAACCTTTAATTTCTATTTTAATTCCTGTTTATAATATTAGTCGTTATTATTTAAAAGAGTGTTTAGATTCTATTTTAAATCAAGAATATCAAAATTTTGAGATTTGTTTAGCTGATGATTGTTCTACTAATCTGGAAACTATTCAAACATTAAAAGAATATGAAGCAAAAGATTCAAGAATAAAAGTAGTTTATCGGAAAGAAAATGGACATATTTCTAAAGCAACAAATGATGCTTTAAAAATTAGTAAAGGGGAATTTGTTGCTTTAATGGATAATGATGATGTTTTAACTCCTAATGCTTTATATGAAATGGTTGCTGTTTTAAATAAAAATAAAGAATATGATTTAATTTATAGTGATGAAGATAAATTGGATATGAATGGGTTACGTTGTGAACCACATTTTAAGCCTGATTATAGTCCTGATTCTTTATTAGGTGGGAATTATATATGTCATTTTGAGATTTTAAGAAAAAGTATTATGGAAGAAATTGGAGGGTTTCGGACAGGTTTTGAAGGGGCACAGGACCATGATTTGTTTTTAAGATTTGTAGAAAAAACAACTCCTGAACGAATATATCATATTCCTAAAATATTGTATCATTGGCGGAAGGTACCTGGCTCTACGGCTGAAACTATTGAAAGTAAAGAATATGCTATTTTAAATGGTAAAAAAGCAGTAGTTGATGCTTTAAAAAGACGAAAATTAGATGCAGAAGTAATGGTTCCTATTCCTTCAACTCAGTATGTTGTGCAATATCTTTATAAGAAAGAACCTAAAATTTCGATTATTATTCCAACAAAAGATTTACCTCGTTTATTAAATAGATGTTTAGAATCAATTTATACAAAAACTAATTATAAAAATTTTGAAGTAATAGTTGTTAATAACAATAGTGTTTTAGAAGATACATTTGATTTATTAGAAACTTATAAGAAAAAATATAAAAATTTTAAAGTTATTGATGCAAATATGGAATTTAATTATTCTAAAATTAATAATTTAGCAGTTGAAGCTTGTAGTGGTGATTATTTATTATTTCTAAATAATGATACTTATGTGCTAACGGCTGATTGGCTAAAAATTATGGTTGGTTATGCGATGCAAAGTCATATAGGGGCAGTAGGAGTTAAACTTTTATATGCCGATGATACTATTCAGCATGGTGGGGTTATATTAGGTTTAGGAAAAGCTGCTGCTCATGCTTTTGCTGGTTTTGATAAAGATTCATATGGAATATATGGTAGGCTTTTAGTTCCTTATAATTATTCTGCTGTGACAGCAGCTTGTATGATGGTAGCGAAAAAGAAATTTTTACAAGTAAGTGGGTTTGATGAAAAACTTAAAGTAGCATTTAATGACGTAGATTTTTGCTTAAAATTATTAAAAGAAGGGTATTATAATATATTTTTGCCTCAAGTTATGTTATATCATTATGAATCAAAATCAAGAGGTTTAGATACAACGACTGAAAAATATAAATTGATGTTAAAAGAAGTTGATTATTTAAATAAGCGGTGGCATGATGTATTATTACATGACCGATTTTATAATTTAAATTATAGTTTAAAAAAGCCTTTTATGTTAGATAAAAAAAATGGAGAGGTGAAGCAGTATGAAAAAGAAAGTGAAAGAAATATTTAATTATAAATATATAGGTTGGTATCTTTTATTTATTAGTATTTGTTTGGCTTTTTTAATAGAATTATGTTTTCATATTCCTTATTTTTTTAGTAAACAAAAAGGGGATAATTTAGAAAATGCTGTTACATATAAAGTAACTGATACATCTTATGAAGTATTTGTTAATAATATAAATCACTATGTTGATGTCTTATCTTTTAGGGTTTTAAATCATCCTAGTGAAAATGTATCTTTTACAAGTTATGGAATTAAAAATAATGAAGAAACTTTTATTCGAAATGAAAAAATATATATAAGTAGTCCTTCTACTTATTTTATAAGAGTTGCTAAAGATGTTGAAACTATTCATTTAGTTTTTGATGTTAAAGATGCTAATATATTAAAATTTGATTCTTTCGTGACTTCTAATAAATTTTCATTTCATTTTTGGCGATTTGCTTTTATATTTTTAATTATTTATTTTCTTTTAGATATTTTACGAAGTAGATTTACTCTTAAAACTTCATTAGTTCGTTTTTTTGTAAAAGTTTCTTTAGCTTTTGGAATATTGTTTGCCTTTTTAAACCCAGTATTTTATTCTTTAGATGAAAAAGAACATTTTGTAAGAGCTTATAATATAGCTGATGGTAATTTTATTGAAGCAAATGGGGAAGCAATAAATTGGTCAAGGGATGTTGTTAATTATATGAAAGACCCGACTGGTGTTTTTATTCCAACAACTTCTGAGTCTTATTTAGAAAATTGGCAATATTTAGATGGGTTTACTAAAAATATGCAACTAACTAGTGTTAATTCAACAGCTGTAACATATCCTTTTCCAGCATATGTGATAAGTGGGTTAGGAATATTTGTGGGAAAGGTATTTAATCTTTCATTTCCTTGGCAATTTTATTTAGGAAGAATTTTTAATGTTTTATTTTATACTATTATTGTAGCTATAGCTATTAAAATAGGTGGTAAATATTCTAAAATAATCTTTTTGTTAGGCTTGTTACCGGCTTTATTATTTCAGGGAGCATCTTATTCAGCGGATATGATGACAAATGCTTTTGCTTTATTAGCGGTGTCTTTAACGTTTTTTTATCGAAATCGGAAGCAAAAAATATCTTATTTAGAATTACTTTGTTTGGCGGGAATATATGTTCTAACATTTATTTCTAAAATGGCTTATTTTCCAATTGTTGGTCTTATATTTCTTATACCAAATACCTGTTTTAATAGTAAAAAACAAGCTACTATTGCGAAAGTATTGTTTCCAATTATGGGAGTTATTGTTTTCGGCTTATGCTATTTGTATGGTGAGAAAATGGGTATAGTACAATGGGGTGGTGTCAATATAAGCGCTAAAGAACAATTACTATTTATTTTAGAAAACCCTTTAAGGTATGCATATATATTATTTTCTTCTTTACAAGAATCACTTATTGCTTTAGTGTATGGGGCAACTATGCTTTTAGGTTATAGTGGTGGTTTAGGAGATATTAATTTCTTCTTATTTATTATTATGTTACTTATTTGTATTGCCTCTTCTTATAAAGCAGAAAAATTAAAACTATTTGATAAATTAATTTTGTTTAGTTTTGTTCTTTTGTCTTTAATTGCCGCGATGTCTGCACTTTATTTAACTTTTACCCCAGTTGGTGCGAATCGGGTAGGTGGTTTCCAAGGTCGTTATATTGTTCCAATGATTTTGCCATTTGCTTTATTATTTTGTTCAACAAAATTTAAATTAGAAATAAAAGAAGAAACTGTTCATTTACTGATTATGCTTTTTGTGTTATATTTAAATATATATTCGATAGGTATGATACTATATAAATTTTGTTTTTAAAGGAGTGCATATGGCAAAAGTTTTATTAATTATTCCGGCTTATAATGAAGAAGAAAATATTTTAAATACTTGTCAAGAAATTTTAAAGTATAATAAAGAGCATCATACAAATTATGATTTTATTGTTATCAATGATGGTTCGACGGATAATACTGAAAAATTTTAAAAGAAAATTCTTTACCACATATAACTTTAATAAATAATTTAGGAATTGGAGGAGCAGTGCAAACTGGATATCGTTATGCTTTAAATCATCAGTATGATGTTGCAATTCAGTTTGATGGTGATGGTCAGCATGATGTATCTTATGTAAAAAAATTAATTGAACCTATTTTAAATGATGAGAAAGATTTTACAATAGGAAGTCGTTTTATTGAAAATATTAGTGGTTTTAAAACTTCTTTTTCAAGAAGAATTGGAATTAAAGTTTTATCTTTCTTTATTAAATTTACTAGTGGTTTTCGTCTTTATGATACAACTAGTGGTTTTAGAGCTTCAAATAAAGCTGTAATAAAAGAATTTGCTAATGATTATCCAATAGAATATCCTGAGCCTATTACAGTAGTTGAATTATTGAAAAAGGGTTATCGGGTTCAAGAGCTTGGTGTCAATATGAAAGAACGTTTAAAAGGTCATTCTTCTATTCATTCTTGGAAAGAATTTTATTACATGATAAATGTATGTTTTTCTATTTTGATTGTCGGACTTAGGAGGTACAAATGATTTCAGCAAATTTATTAATCTGGGCTATTTTGTTTATTTTGTTTTTGTTTTGTGTAATTGTTTATTTACTTAGAAATAAACGAATTTCTATGAAATATGCATTGGTTTGGATATTAGCAATTGCGATAATTTTGTTTGTTTTAATGTTGCCTTCTTTGATGTATCGTCTTGCTTCTTTATTTGGTTTTGAACTTTTGTCAAATATGATTTTATGTGTTTTTATAGGTATTTTGCTATTTATTACTTTGGCACTGACAGTTATGGTTTCTGGTCAAAAAAAGAAAATTACGCTTTTAATTCAAGAAGTTTCTATATTAAAAAAAGAAGTGGAGGATAAGTGATGAAGATAATACTTACAGCTATTTATGTAATTTTAACCTCTAGTGGACTATTTTGTATGAAATTAGGGGGAGATTCGTTATCATTATCTTTTAAAAATGAAATTAGTTTTAAAATTGGTTTTATTACGGCTTTAGGTTTTTTACTTTATATAGCAAGTTTTCTTTTATGGCAAAAATTAATTGCTACATATGATTTAAGTTACATTGTTCCTATTGCGACAGGTATTGTTCAAGTTGTAGTTTTATTAGGAAGTTATTTTCTTTTTAAAGAATCTATGAGTTTTATAAATGTTATTGGAATTTTGATGGTTATTGTAGGAATTGTTTTAATTTCTGTTAAGAGATAGAACAAATTCTACTTTTTTTTGCTTAAAATCTGTTGACATGGGGG